>QNXQ01000077.1 GCA_003978875.1 Aquifex sp.
GTCCCTGTAAAACCTCCTGTAATCTCTCTGGAGTGCCTCCATGCAATACTTCCATGTGAATCTTCTTAATATCATCTCTACAGAGCTTGATACCGAAGATTTCTCCAAACCTCATATGGCTATCCACATAATGCTCCAATCCGCTAAGATTAGCTCCTTCTAGCATCTTGCCAGAATGATAACTAACAGCGTTCATAATCAAACCACTATTAGTTAAATCAAAGCCAAACAATGAAGCATTCTCCACTCCATCATAATAATCCTGCAGAGCCTTACAGGCTTTATGCAGTCTTATTCTTTTACCCAATTCATCCTCTGAATCAGATTCTAGAATAGGCTTCATAGCTAAAGCTATATAAGAGGCTTCAAACTTATCATTTGCCTCCTCCACAGAACATTTCCCGTGAAGACTACTGTAGATAATCCATCTCAACACAGTAGCATCCTCATCAGTCAATATCCGTGGTACTCCATCCCACATGGAAACTTCCCATTCTTTGCCGTGGGGTCTTATACCATCCAATCTAGCAAAGTCGTAATAAACCCTCTTCCTGCCACAGTATTTAGCAGAAAGATAAATAGCAGGAAGACGTTTAACAGTATCAACGACTTTATCAGCCATTTCATAATACCGCTTACGTTTAACTACTGGCAACTCTTTGAGTTTCCTGCCATTTTTATCCTTTGTTTTATTCCAATCCTTCTTTAAGGAATATCCTAAAGAAAGTATTTCCCTAATACACAAAGGGTTCAATTTAAACGGCTCCATAGCTAATGTGGATAAGAATCCTTTCTCATCCGCAGTATGCTTGATACCACGGTAAAAACATTGAAACACTAGACCCTGTTCAATGTTACAACCACGGTATTGATCCTTCTTCTTGCTCCCTGTAAGAAGCAAGTAAGTCCTTGTATAAAATACTTTTTTGCCATCTTTAGTACCGGATTCATGCCTGTCTTCAAACTCAATATCACCAGAATCCATCATCATGGACACAATGAGAAGAGCGGCTATTTTCTTAGCCTTCTCCTTATCATATTCATGACGGTTAACAGACAACTTCGGCAACCGAATTGCCAGCTTATTAACAAATGCGGCAAGTAAACACTCACCATTCTCTTTCATAAGCTTCTTAACAATCTTCTTAATACGTTTCTGATTGTTAACAATCCAATCCTCATCAAGAAGAAGCTTATGCACCTTCTCTTCAAGGGAATCAAAGTCATCTTTATAACGGTTCTCAAACGCTATTAGTGTTTTACTGATGTTCATAATATTTCTCCTATTCTGAACAATTAAAAAAACAGCCAAATGGCTGCAGTAGGCATAATACCCACCATAGAAGCCCCTCTTATGAAGAGCTTCTAGTTGAGTACTACAATAAATCAGGAAGATGACCCTGAATATCCTCACTTTCAGCTATATCTATAACATTCTGATTATAATGATGAAAGTCCTGTTCACGTCTCATCTGCTCTTCCAAAAGCAGACACGAAATTTCGTAAGATTCCATTGTCATAGCATTAAACCCCCGATTGCCTTGTTAAAAAGTAAGGCAAAGGTTCACTAGAAGGATTAATTAAATCCTTCAATTCACCTACTGTGCCTTCCCAAACAATATCCTTATCTAATGAAGATTCATGCTGATAATCCCAATCAGCATCAGAATAAACAGAAACCATTAAACCTCTGTTACATTCTGTATCCGAAATATACTGGAGTATCTGCTCCAGTTTCCATTTAAAGAACGAAAACGTTACTTTTAATGAATACCTATCTAATGTACTCATGATTATTCCTCCTAATCATTGACAGCTATGAAACAGCATAGCCACTGTTATAGTTTTACCTACCAGATAGCACTCTGTACTGCTACAAAGTGCTATTTGGTAGACAGTGACAGTTAACGCCAGTCACTATGGCGTAGTTAAACTAAGCTGCACGTCCTTGTGCAAGATGTGTTAGTTCTTGTAAATCAAGGACTTAGTCATCTTCAGCCAACATCATGGCAATTCCTTTTCCACCTAGTTTACTCAATTGTTTAACAGTATCAACCACAGGCTGGTTCAAATATTTATTAGCCTTTGCTGCAGCTTCCTCTACATCCATACCGTTTTCTACCAAATATCCCTCCGTTGCGGTGAATGGTACACGTAACAATTCCTTTGTTACCTCAGGTGTACTGCCAATAGCCTTCACAGCTCCTCCAGATACATCTGAGAGGACTTCTGTACCTACTGCTACCAATGTAGTGGCTACACCCAGAACGTTGCTTATACTGCGTTTAATGTTACTTAGATTGCTCATGATACTTCTCCTGATCTTTCGATCGTTAAAAATGGGTCCCATCCGGACCATCCGGGGGGTATCCCGTTGCAAGGTGTATGCACACCTATACACAGCCTCAGAACAAAATTATGAAATTTCCGCTATGGTTAATATTAGTAACTACTAATATGCTTCAGAACAAAATTATAAAAATTTTCTAATGGTTAATATTAGAATTTACTAATACTGTTACTTTTACTGTTGTACAGGAAAATTTTTATAAAAAATTATGAAATTTCCGCTATGGAGTTTTGGTATAGTATTGCTTACCGTTACGCATTAGATATATGAGGGGTGTTTGCTGACCCATTAGTTATATTTACCGGTAGAGCGGTCTGCTATGCAGTATGTTGGCGGTACTATTGCAAGAAGTCGCTCTTGCAATAGAATAGATAAAGGAGAAAACGGGAATAGGTGTATAAGCTATTGATTTATAAAGAAATACTCATTTCAGTTTGTTCAATGTACACATAATAACTGTTCAACGTACATTCAACAAACCAATGCTTTGTCACAAATTAAGTTGACAGTTGTGTAACTATTTCCTATAATAATTAAACATTTGTTAAACGAGATGTAGTACAATGAATCCAGATAACATCAAACCCAAATACGGACTATTCGAGTATTCCACAGGAGAGGTGATCCCATTAGATGTACTTTTTGATCCTAGTAAAATGAAATGGAAAAAAGTATATGCTAAAAACTTAGCCCGTATGCTGGATATTACAGGAGACGAGAAGACTAAAGTTATAGGGTATTTAATAAGAAAAATGGACAGTGAAAACAAAATTATTGCAACAATGAGAGGAATTGCCGCTGAATTACACATATCACCACAAACAGTGAATAAAGTAATGAAAATAATGCAAAAA
>QNXQ01000113.1 GCA_003978875.1 Aquifex sp.
AGAAATCTTTGTCGCTAGAAACGTATTCGAAGCGTATTTTATTATCTCAGCGGTCGCCGGAGAGGTGATTAAAATGGGATATCCCTTATCGGTAATGGGTTTGTAAATTTCGGTAAGGATTTCCTTAGCTTTTTCCGAATCTGCCCCGATTACTATTCTATCCGGCTCAAGGAAGTCTTTTACCGCACGACCTTCCCTTAAAAATTCGGGATTTGATGCAACGTCAAAGTCAATATTTTTATCCTTCAGATAAAGTTTTATAGTTCTCTTAACTCTTTTTTGAGTACCTACGGGTACCGTGGATTTATTTACGAGAAGTTTGTAATCCCGCATATACTCTGCCGTGAGTTTGGCTACTTCCTCAACGTGGGACAGGTCAGCGGAACCATCTGGATTGGAAGGAGTACCTACGCATATAAATATTACTTCTGAAAATTCAATACCTCTTTTTATATCGGTTGTAAAATCAAGTTTTCCTTCCCTTATTCCTTCTTTCAACAACTCTTCCAGTCCCGGTTCATAGATAGGGCTTTCTCCTTTCCTAAGCAGTTCTACCTTTTCAGGAATCTTTTCGACTACAAGGACTTCATGACCCATATGGGAAAAGCAGGCTGCAGATACAAGTCCTACGTATCCCCCGCCGATTACCGTGAGTTTCATACTTGTATTTTACTCGTACAACGGCTCTTTATCCAAGTTTAAATAGGGATTTTTATACTTCTTGTATATATTCTGCAGAATTCCTATCATGATGCTGAAACTGAGCATCGAACTTCCGCCTAAACTTACAAAAGGGAGAGGAATTCCTACGACGGGAAATAGTCCCATAGTCATAAGTGTATTTACCGTAAATTGAAATAATATCAAGGAAAAAACACCTGCTACGAATATCTTTTCGGAAAGTCTACAAAACATTTCATGGTAGTGGATTAACCTAAGCAGCAGGATAAGAAAAAGGGTACTTAAGATGAAAGTGCCTACAAAACCTAACTCTTCACCTATTACGGCGAATATGAAGTCGGTATGTTTTTCGGGTAAGAATAAAAGATGGGTTTGTGTTCCTCCGAGAAGTCCTTTTCCGGTAAGCATACCAGAACCTATCGCTATTTTGGACTGGATAAGCTGATAACCACTGCCGTAGTAATCGCTGAATGGATCTATTACCGCCAATACCCTTTTCTTCTGATAGGGTTTCAGTAGATGGTTCCACGCGATGGGTATAAACGAAATAAAAAGAAATCCTGCCAATACGAAGTATCTCAAAGGAACACCGCGGGCTATTAGCATGTATACCAGCGGGAAAAAGTAGGCTACGGTAGTACCTAAATCTGGCTGTTTAAGGGTTACCATCGCAGGTATTGCATAAAGAAGGATTATCAGTATCAACCTTCTGTCTTTGATTCCCTTTATAAAGGGAAGAATATAGGCGGTTACCAGTATTAAGGAAAATTTCATAAATTCCGAGGGTTGTATATTCAAAAAACCAAGGCTTATCCACCTTTTCGCCCCATAAATTTCCTTCCCGTAAAGAAGTACGGCTATAAGGAGCAAAAGGTTAAAAAGGTAAATATATAAAGAAACATCGAGCAAATTTTCAAACTTTTCGTAAGAAAGAATGAGGATTATAACCCAACCGAGAATTACGTAAGTGAGATGTTTATAGAAAAGGGATGATGCTCCTCCGTCGTAGGTAGCGCTATAGATTGCAAGGAGACCAAAACCTTGAATACATAGGATTATTAGTAATAGAAAAAAATCTAAATTTTTAAGTTCCTCCAGAAATCGCATTTACAACCCTTACTTCATCTCCTTCCTCAACGTAATCATCTTCAGATATCACTTCACCGTTTCTAATAACGAGTGAAGAAAGGGGAGAAAGACCGAGCTTCTGAAGGAGGTCTTTTACCTTTAATTTTTTTTCTGGAAATTCAAACTCCTTTCCTCTGTAGATTACCTTCACGGGCATCGCGATGTATCCGAATCTACTTCATCTATTTTATCAAGAAACGCATTGAAAGGTCCCATGTTTTTCATAGCAACAAATCTCGGACCTTCGAATTTTAACCTACCGAAAAGCATAGCCTTCATAGGACCATACTCTCTTCTTCCCATTTCAAGCCACCTTTTTGTCTCTGCATACATTAAAAAGTCGTCACCGGTTTTCTCATCCTTTTTCCATCCACCGTAAACACAGGTTGCTTTTCCATTTTCATTCTTTATGGTGAGCTGTACCTGTTTTTCTGGACTGCAATCCTTTCTGTACAAGAATAACTTCCTCACCGGTTTTGAAGCCCAACTTTCACTCTTTCCAAGCCGGTCTACCAAGTCAGGAGTCTGGTTCCATAATTCACAGAACTGCTTAGCCCACTCTGCGTCCATGAATACAGGTTTTGCAAAAACAAAACCGGCCATTAAAATCCCGACAAGAGCAATTTTCATACTTCCACCTCCCCGAAATTTTTTAATGAAAATATACCCCTCTCTTTAAAAGTTCTATAAGTTTTTCGAAAGAGAGTGGTGGTGAAAAGTAATAACCCTGTCCTTCATCACAGTGAAGTTTTACAAGCTCTCTTAAAAGTTCTTCCGTTTCTACTCCCTCTGCTAAGGTTAAAGCATCTATGCTATGTGTAAGTTCAATAATAGTTTTTACTATATTCCAGGCTTTCAGGTTCTTGAGCATAGAAATAGTAAAACTTTTGTCAATTTTTATCTTATCTACATTGAATTCTATCAGGTACTTTAGGGACGAATAACCTGTACCGAAATCGTCTATGGCGATTTTTACTCCTAAACTTCTAAGTTGATTGAGAATCACTATCGTCTTTTCCGGGTTTTCCATTAAAGTACTCTCTGTCATTTCCAGTATAAAAAGTTCCGGAGGAAAATTGTACCTTCTAAGAGTTTGATAGGTTTTATCGAGCAACAGTTCATCGTGAAATTGTTTCATGGAAAAGTTTACGGCTACGGAAAGTTCATAACCTCTTTCTACCAATTCGGAAATTTCTCTTATAGCCGTATCGAGCACGTAATAACCAATCTCCTTTATAAGTCCGTATTATCGTCCATAAAAAAGCTAAAAATTTGAAAAGATGTTTCTATTGATGTTATAATTTTTTCTACAATGCAATTTTTCAGTGTGGCTGTCCCGTCCGTACATAACGAGAACAAAGGGACGGGAAAACAGCCAAGACTGGCTTTACT
>QNXQ01000082.1 GCA_003978875.1 Aquifex sp.
TTGTTGATTATCTCTCCCCTGCCTTGATTCAACTCCTTAGGGCTGCTCTGGAGCCTTTAGAAAAATTTCAGAATAGATTGATGAGAATAATTCTAGGCTGCCCCATGTCTACCAGGATAGTGAACATGCGGACTGAGTTACGTCTTCCGCCTTTAGTCGAGAGAATTTATTCTAACGTTACTCGCCTCACTATTAAGTGCCTCCATTTCCCTCATCTTTCGCCCAACTACTCACAGTTAATCAGGACTTCTCTGAGACCAAATTCCCCTGTCCCTCCCATACTGCCCTCTGGACGAGCTCTAATTAATACTGTTTCCTCTATGCTTCGCAGCCTTAACTTGGCTGTTGTTATTGCTGACGTGCCCCCAGGCCCTCCCCCGTGGATGTTGCCAGTGCCTGAGGTGAGCTTCACTCCTACCTCCAAGTCAGACCTGCCTTCTCTACAGCTCCAGCTGGCTCTGGAGCACGTAGCGACAGTGACGTCCTCCATGACATCTCCAAGCCGCCTCTACACGGACGGGTCACTGCAACCAGCTGGTGCGGCGGGTAGTGCAGTCTTCTCGCCTGACTTGGAGCCACCTGCAGGGGGGTGGGTTGGCCGTCGCCTCCGTGACCACTCCAGCTCCACATTGTGTGAACTGTACGCCATCCTGGATGCTGTCAGTCTTACTTGTCAAAGGGGAGTAAATGCTGTCATCATTTGCGACTCCAAGCCTGCCCTTCAGTCCCTTTCCAGTGTTCAACCCACACACTCTACAGTTGTTCAACAGATTCTATCTTTTTTGGCCTTATTGAGTCATCGTAACTTGACAGTTAAATTTTTATGGGTGCCTTCACATGTTGGACTGCGTCACAATGAAACAGTTGACAGACTCGCGAAAGAGGCCTGCCTTCTACCTCTACGTGGTGTTGAACGTACTCTCTCTCTGACCTGCTGCCTGTCCCGAGTCCGCTCCGCCACTCTCGTCCCTGTGCGGCGCCGCAGAGAGGCAGAGAGGCCCCACAGCGTTTCCATCAACCACTACGAATCTGTTTGCTGCAATAAGTACTCGTACCGTCGTCAAGGCCTCATGGTTCGGAGACACAATGTTGTATCCGCCCGTCTAAGGCTGGGCTACCGACCACCGTGGCAGATCGGTGTGCAGAAAATTCCACCCAAGAAAATTCCACCAACGAAAATTCCACCCAGAAAATTCCACCCAAGAAAATTTCACCCATGTAAATTTCCACCCAAGAAAGTTCCACCCACAATGCGTGAAATTAGTATAGAAGGTGTACTTGTGTGTGTGTGTGTGTGTGTGTGTGTGCTTTCTTTTAGGTGTACCGAAGCTTTGGATTGTGAAATTAGTACCGGAAACTATAAACGCTTGTGAGTATGACATTCAAAGCTTCGAAGCAGAAGCTTCCTCTGAAAGTATAGTAGGCTACTACTTCAGTTTCTCCGTACTCTCCATTACATTAAAACGTGCCCATTTATACCATATACCATAGCACTGACATTTATTAAAAGTGAAAAAGGAAAAAGAAAACTGTGTGATGAAGAAAACTACGTCTATGAGAAGCATCAAGACAATCCCACCAAAACAAAAACTTACTGGAGATGTGAACTATTTTATACAGGCTGCAAGGCCCGTATTCACACGCCTTACAACTGTGACGAGCCCGCCTCAGTGTTTCGTTCAGGAGGTCATACTCATCCGGCTTCATGTGCTAAAGCAGAAGCACGGATTGCAGTAAATTCGATGCGCGATGCAGTGCATGCGGGTTGTGCAACATCAACAAGAGAATTAATAGCATGTGCTACACAACCACTTCAGGAAGAAGCTAGATCGCAATTGCAAAATATTAACACGCTTTCTAGGACTATTCAAAACTGGCGACCGACTGCTTTAGGATATCCTGCACTTCCAGCATGTCGCACTGGATATGAAATCCCTGATTCATTTAAATATCTTGCTGATGGTTCCAGTTTCTTGGCGTTTGATAGTGGCATTGATGACGTGCATCGAATACTAATATTTGCAACAGATTCTGGCTTGGATGAATTATCAACAAGTAACTCATGGGCTTGTGATGGAACATTCAAAGCAGCACCAAACCTTTGGACCCAGCTTTTTACGGTTCATGCTGTCATTAATGATTCATGTCTCCCACGTGTGTTTGCTTTGCTTCCTAATAAACAAGAAGCTACCTATCGAAGACTTTTTTCGGCTATTTTTAACTTACGTCCAAATAGTCGACCAGTTCAGTGCATCATGGATTTTGAGATAGCTGTACACACTGCTTTCACAACGGTTTTTCACAGTGCTGTAGTTTCTGGTTGTTTGTTTCATTTTGGTCAATCCTGTTGGGGAAAGATATGTCAAATTGGTAAAAAAAAAAAAGAGCAGTACAACAATGACCCTTCTTTTGGTCTTAAAATAAAATGCTTTAGTGGCTTGGCATTTCTACCGCTCGAGGACGTTGTTGATGCATTCGAGCTTCTGTCTGATGATGAAGTTATACCAGCTGAATTCATTACATACTTTGAAGGCGCCTACATTGGTATTCAACGGGGAAGGGGCGAACGACGAAGAAGAGTAGAACCTCTTTTCCCAATTGAAGTGTGGAACGTACGAGAGCGTACTCTGAATGACCAACCTAGAACTAATAATGCTGTAGAAGGTTTCCACAGTGCACTAAGAGCGTCTATAACAAGTATGCACCCGAATTTGTGGAAGCTTTGTGTTGCACTACAAAAAAAAGAAGCCCTCACACAAACAAAATTATTGCAGGTCCGAAGAGGAGATGAGTTAAAAACGAAAAAAAATACAAGACTATAAACAAAAGACTGAAAACCCTCGTGGAGAACTATCGTGGAGACATCATGGAGTTTCTGAAAGGCGTTGCACATAACCTTCATTAAACTAAGCTTTAAATAAAATACAATGAAAAAGTAGTTTATGTCTGCTTTAATTTTTAAACCTGGTTTTTAACCTGGTTTTTAACCCTGGGACCATTTTGGTTGTCTGGAAAGTAAAGCAATAAAAAAAAAGTTTTTTAAAACCTGTTGTATGCATTATTACCATTTATCATTTGTGGGTGGAACTTTCTTGGGTGGAAATTTACATGGGTGAAATTTTCTTGGGTGGAATTTTCTGGGTGGAATTTTCGTTGGTGGAATTTTCTT
>QNXQ01000099.1 GCA_003978875.1 Aquifex sp.
TTTAAATATAAAAAAAATCAATATGGCAAAATTTTGCTAGGGATCCCCTAGGGAGTGTGAGGCTCTAAGCCAGTGGTTCTCAACCTGGGGGCCATGGCCCCCAAGGGGGCCATGGCAATAATTTAGGGGGGCCATGGTGGGCTGTTGCAAATTATACATTTCTAAATAATGTTAGAAATCTGAATAAAAAAAAAACTTGCATTACTGTCCTGGCAAAGAAAATTTTCTTTTTTAATTGATTAAGTTGACAATAAAATTTTGTTACCTACATAATATTGTTACGAATGTGTGTGTACGTGTGTATGTATGTATGTGTGTGAAACTGTAATTGTTTGTGCAGTGTAGGTGTGATAGAAAACGCGGAGAACAAACGCGTATGAGACGGGTGAGAGACACCGAGCGGTGAGTGAGGGTGAGTCATCGGGAGACAGAGGGAGAGAGGCGATCGAATGATCTCAGTGTGGCCTTGGATATCAGCACGTAAACATGTGGGTATAATTGATTCTGAACCATACTGTATACTGTGTTACTTATTTTGTTCGACAATTATAAATGCGGTCGCTGTTTTCGTGTGTGAAATATTTGTGCACTTCCTTTATTATTTTCTTATTTTTTGGTATCATTGTATTCATGCTCATTCCCTACTCAGGTATTCCTGCTTTTTTTTTTTTTTTTTAGTGCTAATATTGATGTGACTCGCTATTCTTCTCATAATTTCAATTGGGGCAGTGCTTGTCAAAGGAGGTGTGTTCTTGCTGTAGAAAGTACATTTCAGCTTGCTAGCTTGAGTGTGAATGTTTATCATCTTTACTCTCTCTGTGTATGTTTGTGTATGACTGTGTGTGTGCTTAATGTGTGAGTCCATGGATGTATTATGTATGTGGATATTTGTGTGTTTGTCATTTTATCACTTGTCCTATTTATCTGTCCTTCATTATCATTCTTTTGTCTTATCACTTAATGTTTGTTCTGATGGTCTGTCTTCTTTATTTTCCCTAGATTTGCGATGGCTACTAGTGTTACTAAGAAGCGGAAGTACAGTGAAGAGTACATTAGCTACGGATTTACATCAATCCTCGCTGATGGCATCGAGAAACCTCAGTGTGTACTGTGCTTCAAAGTGTTGGGGAACGATTCTATGAGGCCTAGTAAGTTGAAGCATCATTTGCAGACCATCCATCCACAGTATGCTGAAAAAGACCCCGATTTCTTCAGGCGCCACGAAAGTAGTTTGGGAAAACAGAAACTGGATGCAACTGGTGCTTTCCAACAACAGACCTCAAGTGTAGTTGAGGCATCATACGAGGTTGCCCTTGAAATAGCGAAGCAAAAGAAGCCCCACACAATTGGTGAAACCTTAATTAAGCCATGTACTTTAAAGATGGTCAAGCGTGTTCTTGGAGATGCAAGTGAACGTAAAATTCAACAAATTTCCTTGTCAAACGACACAGTGAAGCGGAGAATTAATGAAATGTCAGATGACATAAAGGAAAAAGTGATACAGGAGATCAAATCGTCTCCAGCTGGTATGTTTGCAATACAACTGGATGAGTCAACGGATGTGAGTTCGTGTGCACAGCTACTCGTGTTTGTTAGGTATGTTTTCTTGTGTGATATCAAGGAAGAATATCTGTTATGTACACAGCTTGAGACCACCACAACAGCTGAAGATGTGATGGAAAAGCTATCTTCTTTCTTCAAAGCTAACAGGATCCCATGGGAAAATTGTTGTGGAGTCTGTACAGACGGGGCTCCAGCGATGCTGGGATCAAAATCAGGGTTCCAGAAGCGTGTCAAGGAAGTAGCTCCGAATGCCAAGGGGGTTCATTGTATGATCCATCGTTTTGCACTGGCGTCGAAAACCCTCCCTGATGAACTTTGCAAGATCCTGGAGGCAGTGGTCAAATGCGTCAACTTTGTAAAAGCTGGAGCTCTGAACTCTCGCCTTTTCCAGAACCTCTGTAGAGACATGGATTCGGAGCATGAAGCTCTCCTCTTTTACTCCAAAGTGCGCTGGCTTTCCAAGGGCAATGTTGTGAATCGAGTGTTTGAACTTCGGGGGGAGCTAAAATTGTTCCTGGAAATGCAAGGGAAAGATGATCTGTTGAGTCACTTCAATGAGGTTTTGTGGGAGCCACGTCTTGCATATTTAGCAGATATATTTGAGCAGCTAAATAGGTTGAATCTGAAGCTACAGGGCAAGGAAAGAAATGTGTTTCACCTGATGGACTGTCTTCGTGGATTTCTTGCCAAGCTCCAGAATTGGCAAAGGAAAGTCGGTGCCGGGAATGTTGCCATGTTTGAAAACCTTTCAGCTGTCCTTGACGAGAATGAAGAAGATAGTCTGCTTGACCCATTACTTAAAACTGAAATCACCCAGCATCTGAGATCCTTGGAAAGTGAACTTAATATGTACTTCCCAGAATTCGAGGAGGAAGAAGGGAAGTTGGTAAGGAATCCATTCTCTGGCACTCTTGATATTACTACCATTCCCAGTGATGTTCAGGACGAGTTCCTTGATCTCAAACATGATTCTGCTGCCAAAGATCTCTATGAAGAAAAATCTCTGAATGTATTCTGGTGTTCGATGCATCAGTCATATCCAAAAGTCAGTGAGATTGCACTTCGACTACTCTTGCCTTTTTCAACTACCTATTTATGTGAGTCTGGTTTCTCCACCCTTCTACAAATCAAGAATAAGAGCCGCAACCGATTGGATGTGGACCCCGACATGAGATGTGCATTGTCAGTGACACAACCTCGGATTCGTCAACTGACTGAAAAGAAACAATATCAGCCTTCCCACTGATGTGTGATAAAGTATGCAGAGGTTAATTGAACTTTCTCCCATCCAAATCAAATTTGCTATTGTCTGCTAGTCTTTTGTAGTCTAGTGATGTAAGTTAAGCATATCACAGAAATCTATCAATATAAGATAATTATGACTGTAAACTTTGTAATAAAGCAAGGGTGTTCTCTTCATCAACATTTTATTTATTCTTTTTTTTTTCTGCGCCTTTTTTGGCAGGGTGGTATTTGGTATAAAAATGAAGGGGAGCCACACGAATGTTGAGAATTCATGAAGGGGGGAATGGAGTGAAAAAGGTTGAGAACCACTGCCCTAACGTAAGGCTCCTCCTCTCCCCCCCCCCCCCCCCCCCCAGGTCG
>QNXQ01000098.1 GCA_003978875.1 Aquifex sp.
AGCTAAATCTTACCTTCCACTATTGATTTTCAATGCTTTTCTTTATCCTTATCAATAAACTCTTTGATTTCCAACAATCAAACTTCTTTGTTCATGAAGTTTGGTAATTTTGAGGAGTGGTTATTATACGGTTTTCTACTATGCAAGAACATCAGGAACTTTACCGGATAACTTATTGATAGATGTATACTAATATTGATAACTTTGAAATTTACTTTTTATAAAGAAGAACTACAGTATGCCCTGGTTTGGCGAGGTTGACAGAGAAATATACGTTGATATTGAAAGTGTGAAGCTGATTAAATTAGTAAAAACCGAGGTGGTTTCAGATGGGAATTTTACGTTAGTGGATTAGAAGAACCTGTACATTCAAAGATTTTCAAAACTAAAGATGAAGCTATATTGTGGCTGGAAATGTTGGCAGATTATTTTAGTTTCGGCTTTGAAACAGAGGAAGACTTTAAAATTATCAGAAAAAAGAAAAACAGAAAACCAACGGCACGGAAAATTCTTGAGAGACTTTTAGAGGGATTTCTTATTGCAGTATTCAGTGCAATTTTTTTGGGAGTATTTATAAGTATTGTTGCATTTATTCTTATGGTGGGTTACGAATCCGCTAAAAAGCTTGTGGAAATATTTCCAAAGCTTTTCCGGTTTATTGGAAATATTTTATAAATAGTGGATAAGAAAAATTTTAAAAACCATATACTTTTACTCTTGCTTTACCTTTTTATTTTTCTGACCTTGGTAGTTATCCCGAACGATACTTGCTTGAATTTTATTGGTTCCATTTTGTGTTCACTGATTTTTATGATTTCGTTTATTAATATTTGGAATAGGGCCAACAGAATAGAAAAGTTATTTTTTTCTTATGGAATTTTTATGACTCTTTTCTCACTTATCTTTTTTACATTTCATATGTTTAGGGAGTGTTTTAAAGAATGAGAAAGATAAAGTGCGAGGAGGGAAATCAATGGGTAGGAATCAAGGTTTTATAACAGAAGAGATTGTAAGTCAAGTAGCGGGCAGGCCTGAATTTTCGCTGGAAGAGAAGTTTATGGTATTTATAACCGGGTTTGTTTTCAATACTTTAAAGGGGAGTGAAGCTTCTCCTATGCATCCTTTTGAATTTTATGATCTTTGCAAAATAATACACGAAAAAGTATTCCCTAAGTTTGAGAGAGAGAAGAAGATATCCGAAAAGGAACTTCGTGATTACGTTTTGTATGTTTATAACTATTTGTTCAAACCGGATTTTAGAGTGTATTGATTTTCTAGTCATCAAATTTTCCGCAAAACAGGTTGTAGTAGACTTCTGTTAGTTTTTCCAGGTTTTCTCTTACGGCTTCTTCAATTTTTCCGTTTGAATTCAGGATGGAGAAACTATTTTTCATTTCCGGTTTTATTGTTACAATGGCATCTACAAATTTAAAGATTTCCGGCATATTTGTGATTATTACAACTTCTCTTTTATTTTCTTCTATGAGTTTTTTTATGAGCTTTACTGCTTTTTGAGCTGTCATGAAGGCTTCGGGTCTATCCAGGATTACCTTTTCGTGTTCGAATATTTTTTCCGGATATGGATTTGGGCACGGTTCTATGGGGAAATAGCCTTTGAAAGAACTCTTTATTTTTTCTACATCTTCCAAATTTTCCCAAGTGGCAAGTATTATCATAGTTTTTAACCTCTTTTGTTTTTTGGATTTAAAGGAAAGGGGATATCAGACAAAAACGGTAGGATAGAGAACTTTTGATGGAAAACCGGGGAGAAACCAAAATTCTTCTTCTTTCATCTTTTGGTTTGGTTTTACTAATTTTTTATCCATGTCCGGGTAGGCCGGTTTTCCGAAGACGGTTCCTGTGAACGAGTTTTTGAGGGGTTTTTTTTAGTCAGGAAAGCTCCTATTTGGATTATTATTTGTTTTTTCATTTTCTTTTCCTTCCTTTAACGCAGAGGTGTTATTCAATTTCCAAATTTGCCAATGCATCTGCTTCTTTGTTTTCTTTTCTCGGAATCCATTCGTATGTTACCTTTTCGAAGTAGTTTTCGAGTTCTTTCGCTTCTTTAAAAAGAGGTTTAACATTAGCGTTTTTGACTTTAAATTTTCCTTCCATCTGTCTTATAACGAGTTGGGAATCTCCCTTTACGACGAGTTCTTTTACACCGAGCTCCTTTGCCTTTTTCATTCCTTCTATTAGTGCTAGGTATTCTGCTTGATTATTTGTTTTTTCTCCTACGGCTTTTGAATGAGTGTATTTTCTTTTCTCTATAATAAGAACGTATCCTATTCCTGCCGGACCGGGATTTCCTTTAGCAGCTCCATCAAAATACAAAATTCCTTTCATTTCCTTACCTCCTGTTAGTTTTTTTGAGGAAAGCATTAAGCTTTCCTTCGTAAATTATTAATTGATGGAGATTTTTATTTTCTGGTTATTGAATACTTTCTTAGTTATTTTTGTATCCTTTATTTTTGTTTACAGTTTTAAATTCTTTCTCAAGGCCTCTATTCTTTTGTATGAAAAGAAGAAAGATAAAAAGCTTGTTGTAGGTTTTCTAATTTCTGTTTTTCTTCTTCTTCCTCTTGTCGAGATATTTTTATCCCTTTTTGTGGTATGTGGATTTTGTCCGAAATCCTGCAATGGTTTTTGTAGAGTTGTTTATCCTGCTTCTCTTGCTTTCCTTTTTGTTATTTCCTACTACATTTTCTTTAAAAGATTAATAAAGGATAAAGGATACAGAGAGGCTATTGAAAATCTGGACAAAATAGGCATTATAAACAAAGAAGGTTTAAGAAAAGATGGTCTTTTTTGAAAATTTGTGAATTATACCGGTGGAAAATAAAATAGATTTGAATAAATGGAACATTTTATAGACTCCTATCTTTTTGAGCTAAGGAAAGTAAGGGACAAGAAAACCGTTAAAAAGAAGGAGTATCTCCTAAAGCACTTGATAGACTATTCCGATGACCTTCCTGTATTTGACCGAGAAGAGATTTTCTCCTTCTATGAATATCTCAAGAGAAAAAATTTAAAAGACACTACAATCCGAGATATTTTCAAGGAGATAAGACTCTTCTACGAATGGCTACAAGAACAAGGATTTTCACTCAAGTTTGACGAAAAGGCTCTAAAGAAACTTTTTCAATCAAAGAAAGCTCAGGAAGCCCT
>QNXQ01000054.1 GCA_003978875.1 Aquifex sp.
CACTTTATAGTTCAGGTTCCCTTTTACAAAAGTCTTAAAGGTTCTGCTCTTATTGATGAAAATGTCGAAGTGCCGAAGGAAGATTATCCCGAGAATGAACCTCCCATAACAACCGTACCTATGAGGAATTTAACATTCCTGTCTATAGCTTCTGCTTTTGCGGATAACCTTGAACTCAATTACATTGGTATAGGAGTTCATGCCCTTGATACTCCGTATCCTGACTGTAGACCGGAATTCATAGCTTCTGCAGAAGCCGCAATAAATGCAGGTTCTACATTTGTGGCAAAAACAAAAAAGAGAATACACATATACGCTCCCTTCTTAGGGATGACGAAAAGGGACATAGCTCTTCTGGGAAAAGAGTTAGGTGTACCCTTTGAAAAAACTTATTCTTGTTATATGGGAACAGAACCTCCTTGTGGAGAATGTCCAACTTGCAGACAAAGGGAAGAAGCTTTAAAGGGAATTCTCTAAATACTTTATCTTTTTCATAGAATCGTAGTTGGTAAGGTCAAGACCTAAGGGTGTGATGGAAACGTAGCCGTTCATAACAGCCCAGTAATCCGTTCCCTCCTCCGCGTGCCATCCGAATTCTTCCGCCGCAATCCAGTAAAAGGGTTTACCATAAGGGTCAAGATACTTAAAGACTTTTTCTTTATAAGCTCTTTTACCTTGCCGGGTTATCATATAACCCTTTATTTCTTCGAATCGAAGGTTCGGAATATTCACGTTCAGATACGTATCTTCAGGCAAACCCTCTTTTAGAACCCTTTTTACTATTTCGAGACATACTTTTGCTATTTCATCGAACATTATGTTATCTTTTCCAAAAGCTGAAAAAGCTATTGAAGGGATTCCTAAGATTCTTCCCTCCATAGCACCGGAAACCGTACCTGAATAGGTGATATCTTCTCCAAGATTTGGACCTTCGTTAATTCCAGAAAGAACTAAATCAGGTTTTTTCCCTTCCAGAATTACCCTGTAGCCTAAATGGACACAATCCGCAGGAGTGCCGTCTATTACGGTATAAAAATCCGTATCTATCTTCCTCATTTTTAAGGGCTTCGTAAAAGTAAGAGAGTGTCCTACACCGCTTAAGTTCCTATCGGGAGCTACTACAACGACCCTACCGAATGGTTTTAAGACTTCCCTCAAAGCGTTTATTCCCGGAGAAAAATAACCGTCATCGTTAACCAATAAAAAGGTAGGCATAATTCAATCAAGTATTTTAACCTCTTTTTCTCCAACTACTTTACCCTTTATAATTCTTTTTGAAAAAGGAGAGTGAATCCTCACTATATCTCCAAAAAAACCATTATCCAGTGATTTAGTTTTGAAAATTATATAAACGCCTCCCTTTATGTAAAAGGCTTTAACCATATCTCCACGTTTCACAAGGAGTTCTTTTTTTAGAAAACTTCTACTTATTCTCCTTCCCTTACTTATAAAGCGTTTTGCTACAAAGTTTTGTATCGGCTCATGAAAATTTTTAGGGCACCTTTTCAGATACTCCTCCTTCCAGGAAGTATTAGAATAGCTGAGTCTCTCTCCGGGATTTATATCTTTGACAGCAATTAGGACTCTACATTTCCACTTTAAAAATAACGCAACTGTTCCGATTCTCCCATTTTTCAAGAAGAAAAGCCCTCTCGGAGAATTTCTGTAAACTCTCAGCTCTACCCGTGTAAAGTCCTGTGGGAGCTGAGTCAAAGGTTTATAACCTTCGAGGATAACTTCATCTCCAAATTTTTTTCGAAGCTCGTTTTTTATAAGATTTTCTAAGTTGAAGGAAAATGTAAAAGAAAAGAGAAAGAAATTAACGGCGTAAGTTAGCCGCTTGAGAAAGCATTTCATCCGCAGCTTGAATGCCTTTAGTATTAAATTCGTAAGCTCTTTGAGCAATTATGAGGTTTACCATCTCTTCAACTATGTTTACATTTGAACTTTCCAGATATCCTTGGAGAAGTGTTCCCAGTCCCTGATTGCCCGGGTTATCTATTATAGGCTCACCGGAAGCGGTAGTTTGGATATATAAATTATTCCCTATTCTCCTCAGACCTGCGGGATTTACAAACTTAGCAAGTTCTATTCTTCCTATTTCTTCTACTTCGGTAGCTCCCTGCCTCAAAACCGTTACTGTTCCGTCAGCGGAAATACCAACACTGATAGCGTCAGGAGGTATTGTAATCTCAGGGTCTAAGGGATACCCATCACTGTTTACTATCCTTCCTTCCGCATCCACTCTAAACTGTCCGTTCCTCGTATAAGCAATTGTTCCATCGGGAAGAACCACCTTAAAGAAACCATCTCCCTGTATAGCTATATCAAGTTCGTTATCGGTTTTTGTAAAATTACCCTGCGTGAAGATACCGTAAGTATCCGCTACATAAGTCCCGAGCCCTATTTGGAATCCCGACGGAGAACGGGTTGTAGGAGAAGTAGGAGCACCGGGCTCTCTTACCGTTTGATAGAGTAAATCCTGAAAGGTAGCCCTCATTTTCTTGTAACCTACTGTGTTTACATTTGCCATGTTGTGGGATATAACGTCTAAGTTAGTTTGTTGTGCTGTCATTCCGGAAGCTGAAGTCCAAAGAGCTCTAAACATATATTCCACCTCCCTTTCTTCTTATCTTAAATTTAGTTTAGATTTATACAGAGATGAAAATTAATCAGAGACTTGAACTTAGATTAAGGCTTAACCTAAAACTCCTCCTGAAACAACAAATAGAACTTTTAACACTTCAAGTCCAAGAACTCGAAAAAATACTAAACGAGGAAATACTCCTAAATCCTCTAATAAAAGGAGTCTTTAAAAAAGTTCCCAAGAACTTTGAAGTAAAAGAAATTCCTTCTTTTGAAGTACCATATGAGGCTTCGGAAATAGAAATTCTCGAAAGAAATCTTAGAGCAGAACTAAAAGGTAAAGAATTAGAAATTGCTCAAGAACTCTTGAATTTTATAGATGAAAGAGGTTTCCTTTCAAAGACTCCGGAAGAAATCTCCTACGAGTTAGGAATACCTCTGGAGACTTTAGAGGAAGTGAGAAAAAAAGTTATTCATTTGGAGCCTCTCGGTGTATGCAGTAAGGATATATGGGAGTTTTTGGAAATTCAGATTGAGGAAATATACC
>QNXQ01000097.1 GCA_003978875.1 Aquifex sp.
AGGAGAGCTTTCTTCTCTCGTTCCTAAGGTCGAGAAAAACTTGCCGGTGCTATCCACTATAGCTTCGGTAGCACCGCTTTTGGGACTTTTCGGAACGATTACCGGACTTATAAAGGTTTTCCAGGCTTATTCTATAACTGGTCAGGAAGAGGCTATCTCTCTCCTGGCTAAGGGTATTAGTGAAGTTTTAGTTGCCGCAGCAACGGGACTGGGAGTTGCAATACCTGCCCTTGTAGCTTATTGGATTTACAAAATAGTAGGTAATCGTATTCTTGATAAGGTAAGTGAGGAGGCAAGGGAAATTATAAACTCTTTGGAGTAAAAAAATGAATCTAAGGAAGAGGCTCAGGTTTAGAGAAGAAGAAAGGGCATATATAGATGTTGTTCCTCTTGTAGATACATTACTCGCTGTGTTTTTGTTCTTAGCTATTCTCGCTTTTCAATCTCCCGAAACCTTCATAGCCATAAAACTTCCCTTTGCGGAAACTGGAGAGTCCATGCAAATAAAGTCTATAAAGATTCAGATAGATACAGAAGGAAAAATGAGGGTAAAAGGCAAACCTATTTCTGAGGAAGAGCTTATAAAGATGATTAAAGATATCAAACCTACACATATAATTCTCGAAGCGGATGAAAATACAAAACATAAGTTTGTGGTAAAAGTTATGGATATTGCAAGAAAAAACGGAGTTGAAAATATAGTAATAGCTGTAAGAAAGAAAAGATGAGTTTTTTTCTGAAAAAGTTAATCTCTTATTTTATCCTACCGCCCGGCATTTTCATTATAAGTTTCTTTGCCATTTATATCTTTGCAAAGCAAAAAATTGTAAAAAAATTAGCTTTATTTTCCGCGTTAAGTCTCTATCTGATTTCCATTGAACCGGTTAAAGATTTATTAATTTTCCCTCTTGAAAGTGCATACAAAGCTCCAAAAACCTTTCACGCTGATGCCATAGTGGTGTTGGGTGGAGGTGTTTATAACAATGGTAAGTTAAAGGCTTCCGCCTATAAAAGGCTTATTACCGGTTTTCTTCTTTACAGGAAGATGGATGTCCCCATCATACTTTCTGGAAGTGCAGCGATAGATACAATTCCCGAAGCCAACGTTATGAAAGAACTTTTAAAAGCCTTTGGTGTAAGAGAGGACAAAATATTTACGGATGTAAAGAGTAGAGATACCGCGGAAAATGCAAAATATGTTAAGGAAATTTGTGAAAAAAAGCTAAAGTGCAAAAAAATAGTTTTAGTGACATCGGGATTTCATATGATTAGGGCTGTAAATACCTTCAGGAAAGTGGGAATGGAAATAATTCCCTATCCTACAGATTTGAAGTTTGAAGGGAAATACAATGTATACAGTTTATTCCCGAAATACAGCGTGTTTTATGACTCCGCAATAGCCATAAGGGAATACATAGGCTTAGTTTTTTATAAACTCAAGGGTCTTCTTTAAGTTTCTTATATATCTCCTTTACCTGTTTGAAGGTTTCATCAAAACTCTTTGAGTTATCAATTACAAAATCCGCATACTTTACCTTTTCATCAATCGGCATTTGATTATTCCAGCGTCTTTCAAAATCTTCCTCAGACATTCCTCTCTTTAAAGCTCTTTCCTTGCACACCTCATAGGGTGCCCACACTACTATCAGCTTATCGTAATTCTTATAAGTTCCTTTCTCAACAAGCAAGGCAGCTTCGAGTATAAAAATAGAATCTTCAGGTAGAGTTCTCAGAATTCCATTTATTTCCTTGTAAAGCGCTTTATGGGTTATGTTTTCGAGAATTTGTAATTTTTCCTTATTCGTGAAAACAATTTGAGCGAGCTTTTTCCTGTCTATGTTCCCTTCTTTGTCAAGAATCTCTTCTCCGAAAACCTTTAAAACTTCTTTGTAAACCGGATGACCCTTTTTATAGAAGGAATGTATAAGTTTATCCGCATCGAGGACATAAGCTCCTAACTTTTTAAACATTTGGGCAACCGTGGACTTTCCACAACCTATGTTTCCCGTAAGACCTATTTTTTTCATATCCCCCACACCGCTATCTTAAAACGGTCCGCAAGTTTTAGGAAATTATCCTTATCCACGATGAATACTTTTCCCGCCTCTAAGAATAAAGCTTTAGCACCTATTTCTTTCATAACCTTTAGTGTATCTTCCCCTACGGTGGGTACATCTATTCTAAAGTCCTGTTTTTTCCTTGCTACCTTAACTACTACCGTTCCCTTTCCCGCTATCTTACCGGCTCTCCTTATGGTTTCTTGGGTTCCTTCCATTGCTTCCACTGCAACAACTGCTTTGTCTTTAATTACTATAGTTTGCCCTATATCCATAGAAGCAATTTCCTTAGCGATGCCGAAGCCCCATTTTCCCTCTTCAAGGGTGGTTTTATCGGGTAATATCTTATTCATTTGCCCTTTCCCCGCCAGTAGGTGTATAAGGTAAGGTTTAGGGTCTATAAATCGGAAACCCTTTTCCTCTAAAAAGTCAATAAATACCCTTACAAGTGTCTCCGGTCTCCTGTCTTTAGCCTTTCTGAGTAGGTTTAGAGCCGTTAAATCCATTTTCAAAATATCCGAGTATATGAGCTTATGTTCAAATTTTCCCAACATAACTATTGAACTTGCCTTTTCCCTTTCAAGAATTTTTGCCAGTTTCCCCACTTTTCCAAGAGGAAGTGTGTAATCCGTTTTAAAGTCGGTAATCCTTTCTATTCCTATAGTTATTACTTCCTCACCGCTCTTGAGGACAGAGTTTTTAAATTCCTGAGGAAGTTTTCCTGACCCCGCTATCAGAGCTATTTTCCCATTCACCTTAATTATTAGAGTTTAAAATATCTATTGGTGTTTAGCGAAGTTGAGATTTTTATCAGTGCAAGTGAAAATTTAGTGTTTACTACTGTAGTATCCAATAACAAAGTTATAGACTTAAAAGCTGAAAGAAGGAATGAGCGAAAAATTATCGGTTCAATATTTAAGGGTGTTGTTAAAAAAGTCTGCAATTGCAATTTCGCCAAATTCATTGACAGCTACTCCTGCAGGACTTTTAAAGTGACCTTTTTTACTTCCCTTGTGCCCTAGCTTATCTATAACTTCGCCTGACTGTGACCA
>QNXQ01000135.1 GCA_003978875.1 Aquifex sp.
TGCAATCACACAAGTAATTGCGGAAGTTAACGTTGATTTCCCGTGGTCTACGTGTCCTATTGTCCCTACGTTTACGTGTTCTTTGGTCCTCTCAAATTTCTCCTTGGCCATATCTATATACCTCCTTAATTAAGAACTCTTTCCTGCCATTCTTTCACCGATAATCTTTTCCGCAATTTGTTGCGGAACTTCGTCGTAATGGGAAAATCTCATTATAAATGTTCCTCTACCTTGTGTCAAGCTTCTTAGCGTTGTAGCGTATCCGAACATTTCCGCCAGAGGAACGTGAGCTTTTACGACTGTAATATTACCCTTATTTTCCATTCCCATAATCTTTCCTCTTCTTGAGTTGAGGTCTCCAATTACGTCTCCCACATACTCTTCTGGAGTTTCCACCTCAACTTCCATTATGGGTTCGAGAAGAACGGGATCTGCTTTCTTAGCTGCGTCCTTAAAGGCAAGTGCTCCGGCTACTTGGAAAGCTATATCTGAAGAGTCAACTTCGTGATAAGACCCATCAAAAAGTCTTACTCTTACGTCTACAACGGGATAACCGGCGAGTATTCCGTTTTGCATAGCTTCTTTTATACCCTTTTCTACTGAAGGAATGAATTCCTTAGGAATTACACCACCGTGAATATCATCGATAAACTCAAAGCCTTTTCCTCTGGGTAAGGGTTCAATTTCGATGATTGCGTGTCCGTATTGACCTCTACCACCTGTTTGTTTAATGAATTTACCTTCTCCGACAGCTTTCTTCTTAATGGTCTCTTTGTAAGCAACCTGAGGTTTACCTACATTTACTTCAATTCCGTATTCTCTCTTCATTCTATCAACCATAATTTCAAGGTGAAGTTCTCCCATTCCGTGTATGAGGATTTGTCCTGTTTCAGGGTCAGTTGTAGCTTTGAAGGTTGGGTCTTCCTTCATAAACTTATTGAGAACTTGAGAGAGTTTTTCTTGGTCCTTCTTTGTCTTAGGCTCTATAGCCATAGAAATAACAGGGTCGGGGAATTCAAGTTTTTCAAGAATTATAGGATGCTTTTCATCGCAAAGGGTATCACCGGTTGCTGCATCAAGACCAACAACTGCACAGATTTCACCTGCAGACACTTGTTGTATTTCCTCCCTTGAGTTTGCATGCATGAGAAGTAGTCTTCCCGCTCTTTGTTTTTCATCTTTGGTAGCATTGTAAACGTAAGAACCTGCCTTAAGAGTTCCGGAGAACACCCTTATATAAGTTAGCTGACCTGCATACGGGTCGGACATTACCTTGAAAGCGTAAGCACAGAAGGGTTCTTCATCGAGTGGTTTTCTGATTTCTTCTTCTCCTGTCTTGGGATTAGTACCTTTAACAGGCGGAAGGTCTAATGGAGAAGGCAGATAATCTATTACTGCGTCAAGTAAGGGTTGAACACCTTTGTTTTTAAACGCTGAACCGCAAAGCACCGGTACGAGCTTTCTTTCTATCGTTGCCTTTCTTAAAGCTTTTCTGAGTTCTTCAACGGAAATTTCCTGTCCTTCGAGGTACTTTTCCATCAACTCATCATCGGTTTCAACTATGGTCTCAATCATCTTCTCACGCCATTCTTGAGCTTTCTCTTGGTATTCAGCGGGAATATCAACTACTTCGTATTTAGCTCCGAGAGTTTCTTCGAGCCATCTGATAGCGTTCATTTCCATAAGGTCAATAACACCTTCGAACTGGTCTTCCGCTCCTAAGGGAATCTGTATCGCAACAGGCTTTATAGTTAGTTTTTCTTCTATTTCATTAAATACCCTATAGAAATCCGCTCCCAATCTATCCATTTTGTTGATAAAGGCTATTCTGGGAACTTTAAATCTATCAGCCCATCTCCAGTTAGCTTCAGATTGGGGCTGAACACCTTCAACGGCGGAGAAAATAAATACTATTCCGTCGAGAACTTTCATAGAACGAACTACTTCTACGGAGAAGTCAACGTGACCGGGAGTATCAATTATGTTTATTTGATATCTTTCACCGTTCCTTGTCCAATAACATGCCGTTGTAGCTGCGGTAATGGTTATACCTCTTTCCTTTTCTTGGGGCATCCAGTCCATTGTTGCGGCACCTTCGTGAACCTCACCTATTTTGTAGGTCTTTCCCGTATAGTAAAGAATTCTTTCGGTGGTGGTGGTTTTTCCTGCATCAATGTGAGCAACTATACCAATGTTTCTTAATTTCTCTATCGGTACCTCTCTCGCCATACCTTTACCTCCGCTTATGGAAAAAAGATTTAGCTTATATATTTTAGCTTTTTTAAAATTTAAATTTCAAGCGTCGTGATAATTTAGAGCGAAAAAAATAAAAATAAAAAAGTTTTAGAAAAGATTTGAAGTGGTTAAAAGCCCGCGGGATTCACGGGCAAGTAGGAATTTATATTTACCACCTGAAGTGGGAGAAGACCATATTAGCTTGAGCCATCCTGTGGGTCTCTTCCTTCTTCTTATAAGCTCCCCCCTTCTCATTTAATGCATCTATCAGCTCAGCTTTGAGTCTCTCTATCATCCTATACTGACCTCTGCCCCTCGGCCTTTCCCTCGCCGCTTGCACTAACCACTTTATCGCTAAACTTATCTGCCTCCTCTCGGGTACCTCTATCGGCACCTGATAAGTCGCTCCTCCTACTCTCCGAGGTCTTACTTCCCACTCTGGCTTTAACTTCTCTATTACCTTATGCAACAGCTCCACAGGATGCATATTCACTTCCTTCGCCGCTTCTTCCAGAGCCGTGTAAACTATCCACTCCGCTACACTCTTCTTCCCATCCTTCATCACCTTGTTTATTAACTTCTGAACTAATACATCTCCATACTTCGGGTCGGGTGGTATCTCCCTCGGCTTTACAGGCCCTTTCCTCGGCATCTATCAACCTCCTTTCTTCTCCTCTTTCGGTCTCTTTGTTCCATACTTAGAACGTGATTGTCTTCTTCCTTCCACTCCCGCTGCGTCCAACGCTCCCCTGATTATTTTGTATCTCACTCCGGGAAGGTCTTTTACTCTTCCTCCTCTCACAAGAACTATTGAGTGTTCTTGGAGGTTATGTCCTTCGCCGGGTATGTATGCGGTTACTTC
>QNXQ01000136.1 GCA_003978875.1 Aquifex sp.
CCGGGGCGGAGCATAATTTTGCACCCCCCTCCCCATTTTTTGTCAGTACAGAGACATCACCTCCTTGTACGTAATGCAGCCGGCAGTGAAGAGGTTAAAATATACCAGCAAAATTTGTTTCATTTCTTTCTTACTCAATTGTAATATTTTATTTATTTATTTATTCATTTATTTATTACAAAATCTTCATGACCCGCTCTGAGAGATTCATTATAAACTTACAATTCCTTAAAGTATATAATCATAATTCAATAAATGGGCGGCAAAAGTAATATTTAGTACAGTAGCTATGTAAGTGTACTAGTTATGACTAGTTATGAGTATGGTAGGAACTTTTCAATACTTAAGTACTGTAATATAGTAGGATACAAGGCGTTATTATTATTCTAGGAACTCATTAATAATGAGGTAGTGTAGTATGTTATATATAGTTATGAAACAGTAGTGGCAATGCAATATAACTAACTAGAGATATGATATTAAGATGTCAATACTGAGGTACTGCAGTGGTATTGTACTAAGTGGCTTATATGCTAATAACAGTTATAGCTGCAGTGATTGATACAACAAATAATTCTAGTAATATAATAATAGGCTGAGTCCTAGCTGCATAAGACATGCATTTATTTGTCAGCAATAAAATTTGCTGTTTCTAAGCTATAATACTAAATTTGAAAGACTATGAAGATAGATTATGTATACAGAGTTACAATATAGTATTTCAAATAATAATATACTTAAGAGTTAATGGTTGCACTGACTGGTGTTGCATGTTGAATTGCCAACTGGCATTCATAATTCTGACTAGGTGAGGTTATAAATTATAACATGTGCATATCACAAGATTACAGCAATTGTATCTATATTGTAAGATAAATCTAAACTGTAATCATTATCATAATAATCCGTTTTTTCATGAAACATCTCCCATGCCTCTTCCCTCTTTACCAGATTGGCCTTTAGCATTTATCACATAATGACAAGCAGATTAACACAGGTAATAATCTCACACCCAGGCAGGTAAAACAGGTAAACAGGTGCAATGCTCAGATCAAGATTGAGGCTGGAATCAAGGATAAAGGGAAGACCACCATTATAATTATAATTAGTAAGAGAAAAATAATACCTAGTAATATTTTTACATGTAATGGAGAAGGGGTAGTAAGGTATATATATTTGTTTTGAGAAGTATGCAGTATACGTTGAACAAGAAGTCACGGAAGTGTGGTTAGACAGGGAGACAGAAACCGACAGGCAGATACACATGTAGAGACAGACACAGTGATAGACAAACAGATAGACAAGTAGACAGAGTTATGTAGCCAGACAGACAGATATACAGACCAACAAAGTTGAACAAACATACATAAAAATCAGCCATTCAGCCTCAAACAGACAGACAAATAAAGAGGCAGACCAACAGACCAACAGACTGAGACAAAAAGACAGCCAGAAACAGACAGACATAAAAAGGTAACCAGACAAACATAAAGCCTAACAGACAGATAGACACATACAGACAAGCAGAGACACAAAGTGCGGAGACAGCACTAAGACATCTGAAAATAAGGAATAAGTAAAGAGAAATATCACATGAAAGATCTAAACAGTAAAAGAGGAAGTAAAAAAAAAATAGATGAAGGAGTTTAGAAAATGTTCTTGAGGTGTCTACTCGAGAGAAAATGAAAGAAGTAGCAGGTGTGATGCGATTAGGAAGCTGACCGAAGAACCTGGGAGCAGAGTAACAAAAAGCTTTGGAGTAAGTTTTATACTCATTCTACGTGCCTTAGCATCAGCAAACTTGTCAATTACATCATCAAAATTAACATTCTTTGCACGTTCATTTTCTATGGAAATGATAGCCAGGCTGTTCAATCTTGCCTGACTCATAGTTGACCTAAGGTAGTTCTTGATAAGTTTTAGCTTGGAAAAACTTCTTTCACATGATGCTACTGACACACAAATTGTTAAAAAGAGTCTCAGGCACAATGATAAATTTGGCAAGGATTCTCCAAAGTCCCATTTGACAATAAACTTTAGGAACTGCAAGACTGTCCATGTATACACTTCTTCAGTTGTGAGTTTTGCAGCCTTCAGGTGTCTTCGGAGTCGCACGATCTCCACCTTGACCTCATCTTCAGAAATTTCATCAAAAATCTTGGTCATACTTGAAATGCTCTCCTGTAGTTGTTGCTCATTTGCAGAGAGCAAATTGTGTGGCTGAATGACTGTAAATGTTGACAGGACATTATTCATGGCCTCTGATCGAGCATTCAATTCTTGACTGAACTGATCAATACATTCAAGCATTGATCTTCTCATCTCCTCTTCCACTGTCAGTCCAGCATCCTTAGCAAGCTCTCCAGGCATTCTTTTCTTGCGTTTTATTCTTCCTCGTTTTTCCATGGATATCCCCATTTCTTCACACTGTTGACTTGCATATACAATAGCTTTCTCCACAATTTCATTCCGCTGATCTGTAAGGAATAATTTCAAACCATTGATCATAACATTGCACTTCTCTAGGCTTATTCCTTCTGTTTGTAAATATTTCTGTGTGAGGTTCACTTCTTCCAGTATATCACACCAGAATGAGAGAAATCCCAAAAATGAAAAATCACATACTGCTTTAAGCAAACATTCAGCAGATCCTCTTGTGTCCACATTTTCTCTATGGTCTGTCAGTGTCTCTAGGGCTGCGATTAGCTTCCCAAATTGTTTCTTGAGTGGTTTTACAGCATCATGGTGTGCACTCCACCTAGTCTGAGAAAGTTTTTTAACTGTCAGGTCCATATTTTCTTTCAATACTTCCCATCTATGTGTTGACAGTGCAAAGAAACAATAAAGTCTCTCTACAGTTCCAAAGAAAGTGACACATACAGGATTCTTTCCAAAAGAGTGCACTCCACAAAGGTTCAAGGAGTGATTAGCACATGGCACAAACAAAGCCTTAGGATTTAATTCTTTGATTTTCTTCTGCACCCCAGCATGAATACCAGACATAGTTGCGGGGGCCCGGGGGTCTTGTCTCCTTGTGGGGTTCCCCTCACACACTTCTACAAATGAGTATGGCAACAAATGGGGGCTCCCAAATGG
>QNXQ01000172.1 GCA_003978875.1 Aquifex sp.
GATGGTACATTTCAAACTTTATAAAGTCGCCACATGTACCACCGGTGGTACATTAATGACTTTTTTTTTCCTTATTTTTTACCAATAAATTCAACTAAATAATAGGCAAAAATCAAACACAAATCATTTAAATGAAAGTTTAATTATGAATTTACTCAAAACTATAACATTGAAAGATTTTAATTCATAGGAAAAATTTACTTTTTTACCTTAAAAAAAAATTTACACCTTTC
Source organism: Aquifex sp. (assembly GCA_003978875.1). Lineage (GTDB taxonomy): Bacteria > Aquificota > Aquificia > Aquificales > Aquificaceae > Aquifex. The sequence goes on from QNXQ01000172.1 coordinate 234, forward strand.
CTTATATCTAGACAAGAAAACTCAGTATCCTTTGAAATTCAATTATATTTCTTTTTATTCTGAAGCAAAAATATTAATCCTAAAAGAATGCAACAATATTTTCTCTTTACAGTGCCATTATAACTCATCACAGTACAAAAAAGAACTGAATCTTAACAAGAAAAAGAAAAATTGTCTCTCAATCATGGTTCGACATATAAAAGTGGTATCCTTGAAAATTGATCTATATATTCTTTTATTATGAAGCAAAGCAATGATTGCAAAAGAACAACATTTTTATCTAATCTGAGTGAAATTATTACTAATCATATCTTGTACAAAAGAGAACTTTTCCTGTAACAAATAAAAAGCCTGTCTCCTATTTATAGCCAGACAAATAAAAAACTTTATCCTTGAACATTCATATAAACAGCCTTTTCATTCATTTTGTTGTGAAAACAATGATTCTAAAAATGATTACAGCAATATATTCTATTTGAAGGGCCATTATTACTCATCAGAGTGCATTCTTTCAAAACATGGGAGGCATAGATGTGGCCTTCCATCACATTGATTACATACAGTCTTCACTCTCCTAGCTTTTGAAGCTGCAGTTGCACTTCCTTCATTCAGACTAAGGATCTGATAGCACCCTCTGCACCTTTTTCTCACTGTTCTACATTGACCCTGCAATTCAACAAGAAAATGAGATGATCTTTTACCTCCCAGAGAGAGAGACTCTCTTCCAGTGTTTATTTTCTCTGTTGGAGATCCTGTGGTAAGAGAAAGAACTAAAGATTCACGAAATTCCTTCATTGACAAAGTTTTCTTTGCATGATACTTATTGAAAAGCAGGAAGGAATTGACTACTGCTGTTCCCAAAAGAAGCTCAAATGCTATTTTTTTATACCACTTGTGAATTTTACGCAGAGGCGAATAGTAGGATGACATCTGGTCAGAGTAATCTACTCCCTTTTTGGCGGCATTGTAATCCAAGACAGATTGTGGTTTCTCTGTCTGTGTGCCTCTTCTCAAGACAGTTGTCACTTTTTCAGTAGTATGTTCTGGAACAGTTGTTAGCATCAGAACATCATGCTTATCTTTCCATTTCATAACTTTTATGCCGTCTGAGTTTTCTTTTCCTTCAACTTCACCTCTTTTCAGTTTCTTGTCTGTTATAATTTTAGGATTCTCTTTCCTATTACTTCGTAGTGTTCCACACACATGTTGATTTTTCTAGAAGGACTCTGGCCAGGGCTACAGAAGAGTAGAAGTTGTCAATATACAGAGGCCTGCCTTCTCTCAACAGGCCTTCCATTAGCGACATTGCAATATATTCTGAATGTTTTAAATCTTGAGAAATGTCTCCCTTACCTTTGTAAATGATGAATTTCCATGTGTATCCATCTACTGAGCATAATTTATATACTTTGAAGCCATATTTGTGTTTTTTGTTGGGGATGTATTGTTGTAATATTGTTCTGCCACAAAACATAACTAGGCTTTCATCTATGACAACTTTCTCACCAGGTGTAACTTTTTCCAAGTTTTGAGACAAAAGTCGGATGAGTGACCGTACTTTGTACAATCGGTCACTTTCATCTCCTTGACTGTTGTCAGCAAAATGCAGAAAGCGTAGGATTAGCTCAAATTTGTTTCTTGGCATAACATTCTGTACAAGCTCTACACCATACATTTTACTTTTAGCCTAGTAACACTCAAAGGTTGGTTGGTTGTTCAAGCCCATCATGATGAGAATTCCAAGAAACTGTTGAATATCCTTGGAGGTTACTGGTTTCCAAGCATTCATTTTAGAGAGCCGTGTAATAGGTTTTGCAGCTGCAGTATCTTCAAAGTACCTATTAGTTTCCCTAACTATCAAATCAATAACCTCATCAGTAAGAAAAATCTTGTAAACATCAATGGGTTGAATATCTCTGTCAGATGATGATGGTAAATTGTAATGTATCTGCTCGCTTGCTGTGCATACAAAGTTTCTTGTGCCTGCAGTGATGTTTTGCCATGCAGTTTGATTAGAAGTGGCAGCCTGTCCGTTCATGCTTGCATCATTTGATGAAACACTTGCTGTATCATCATCTGAATCACTAATTCCACTTGTATCAGATCCATCACTTGATCTCATTTCCTCTGGTGAGGGTTCATAGCTTTTTCCCCCATCACTGTCATCAGAAGATGACAATATCCCGTGATGTCCATAAAAGTGTTTGGAGACCATTGAATAGTATATGTAATATATAAAAAAATGCATAAGTATTATTTCTTGAAGCATATAACATTTATCATTTATGGCATTGTACCACCGATGGCCAGATGACTAAAATATTCAACATAAATGGTATTTGTATCGCCATTGGAGCCACGAGTGTACCATAGGATTTCATGACCACGGATGGCTCATGTGGCGCTGCTGAACTGTTCAGACTGATGCATCGCCATATGTACCACCCATGTCACAAGACTTTTATCGGTCCAATAGAAATTATGTGAGGAGTACAAGGCCCACCCACCTTCTCTCTCCGCTGCTGCCACAACACTGGCCGTTGCCGCGTGGTAAACATCATGGCGCCACGTGGGAGTTCCAGTAATGGCTTATGGCGGCAAACGTGTTAATGGAAATACGAGCACCAGAGTTGGTAACAAGTGCATCAGTGACATTGCCAACGCGCACAGCGGAGTGCGTAGACTCTAGCATCAAGTTTTTAATGCGCACAGTTTCAGTGAGACAGAGGACAACGCTCCCAATTGGGGCATCCTGCATGCGAACTGCAACCCTAACCGCAGATTGATAGGGAAAATAATGATCACTCACCACGACAACAGGAGT
>QNXQ01000069.1 GCA_003978875.1 Aquifex sp.
TCCATATTTTCTGTTATGTCCAGTATAGTCATTTCTATGTCGCTTACATTTTCTTCTATAGTGCTTATCTTAAATACTTCCTCTGTCAGGGTATGCACTTTAAATCTTAAATCAGTATACAATCCAATGCTAGTGATACCTATAAATGCTCCTAGAGTAACTGCACCTATTGCCGCTATTGCTCTCTTTGATCTGTTTTCAGTCTTGATAAAATTGTTATGTAGCTCAAGTAATCTTTTCTCTACTATATTCATTTTGTTTGCCAATCTACTTCGTATTGTGGTTGTCTCCATTTCTTGAATTTTATTCTTAACCATTTTCAATCCATTTTCTATGTTTGACATTGACTCTGAGATTCTTGTTACATTCTTGAAATTGAGAATAACTCTGACTGACTCATTAATAATAATCAAATCACCTACTTGTTCCACGAGGGCTCCGGGCCTCGCAGGGTCCCATGCCACTACAACAGAGGCTAACAGCATGCACTTAATTATCCACATTTTCACATTTTTCAAACGAGTTGACATAAATTTGCAATTCTTCCAATAATGTATTTACATAATCATAGAATTCATCTTGGAGAAGGATCTCAGTCACATTGCGGATAAGGAGAGTGTCCCTTGAATTTGGTTGACGAATTTCTGTAGTGTAACTTCTCAGTTTCTTTCGGAATTGTTCGGTTGATTCTGATCTATTTGCACAATCATGTCTGTTCTCTTGAGTTCGTCTACATGTCTAATTGATATTTCCCCGGTTTCTAAGTTCTGAAGTTTATACTTGTTTCCACTTGCTATCTCCATTACCTTGTAAGGTCCTGTAAACCTAGGTGAAAGTTTATTACTGTGTGCTATAGGAACATGGAGTTTAGCCATTACTAGATCTCCTGAGTTGAATTTCACTTCATGAGCAATTTTATGTTGTTGTCTTTGTACTTCTTTGGAATATTCTTTCATGTGATCTCTTACTCTTTGATGAATTACCTGGAATTTATGTATTCTACTGGTAATGCAATCATCCTGATTATATAGAGGCTTGGGTTTTGAATCTAGAATTTCATATGGAAGTACCTTATCTTCTCCAAAGATAATATAGTGTGGTGTTTCCCCTGTTGCTGAGTTTATTTGAGAATTTAGAGCACATTTGACATGGGGAATCCAGGTGTCCCAAGTTATGCTGTGCGGGTTAATTAAACTTCTTAGACAGGTGATGACTTTCCTGTTGAGTCCCTCTACAACACCATTACTTTGAGGGTGGTATGCCAAAACATTAATTTTCTTAATATTGAATAACTTACACAATTCTTCTAGAATTTGATTATTGAACTCAGGACCATTGTCTGATACTATCATTTTGGGTGTAGTGAAATTGCAAATAATTTGGTCAGTGATCACAGAAGCAATGGTTTCCGCCTTTTTGTTAGGCATTGGCTGAAGGATGCAAAACCTTGATAAGTAATCTATAGCTACTAGGAGATATTTGTAACCATTTTCTGACATGGGTAACTCGAGCGTGTCAATGTGGACTCTTTCCCAAGGTTTCTGAGGAACTGGGTATGTTAGCATTGGAGCAGGTGAGTGTGGGTAGCCCTTTACTTCAGCACAAGTCATGCAATTATCTATGTGTGAATAAATGTCTTTTCTCATGCCTGGCCAAAAATACTTTAGCTGCGCTTGTTGATAAGTCTTTTCCTTCCCTGGGTGTGAGTTGTGTGCACTGTCATGGAGCAATCTTAGAACATCAGGAACCAGCGAGTGTGGTATTACTAACTGTTTTACTAAGCCTCGAGATATGCCTTTCCCTTTTAGTTCTGTGTTTCTGTACAACATACCAAGGCACATTTGGAATTCATTTATCTTGCATTTAGCTGGTAGTTTTGGTGGTTGGTATTGTGTTGGATTAAGCAGATGCTTTATCAAATCTGTCCAAGTTTCATCCTTTTTTAGTCCTGTTCTTATAAGGTCTTCATTTAGGTTTATTAGTTCTTGAATGGTACATACTAAGCTGTTGGCTTCTAATTCTGAGCTTATATTCCTAGAGAGAGCATCGGCAGCAACATTTTTCTTTCCCGGTATATATTCAAAACTGACATCATAATTTTGCAACGTTGTAAACCATCTGGCAAGTCTACCTCTGAGATTCTTATGTTTGAATAGATTCTGTATGGCAGTGTGATCTGTCCATACTCTTATCTTGTAGCCCAAAATCATATCCCTGAAATGTTCTAAACAGTAAATTACGGCCAAGGTTTCTCTCTCAGTGATGCTGTAATTTCTTTCTGCCGAGGTGCATAATCTTGACGCGTAAGCGATAGGCTGAGGTTTACCATTTCTTTCCTGCATTAATATTCCTCCTAAGCCTATGTCTGAAGCATCTGTGCAAAGAATAAATTCCTGGTTGTAGTCTGGAAATATGAGGACAGGTGAACTAGTTAACTTCTCCTTTAGTGTGTCAAATGCATGTTGTGGCTCAGGGCCCCATGTGAATTTAACGTCTTTTCTAAGTAGCGAGCTCAATGGATGAGCGATGTCACTGTACCCCTTTATGTACTGTCTGTAGTACCCTGTTAGTCCTAAAAATGACCTAATTTTGTCAACTGATGTGGGTACAGGGAAGTTTTTGACTGCATCTACCTTGGACTGTACCGTTCTGAGTCCATGTCTGTCAATTTGGTGTCCAAGATAGATTACTTTATCTTGCAGGAAACTACATTTTTCACGCTTGACTTTCAAACCTGCTGCTGCTAATCTGTAAAATACTACATCTATTTTTTTTTAATGTTCCTCAGCTATCTGTGACACTATCAGAATGTCATCTAAGAAGACACTACCTGTGTTTCCTAGTAATCCATGCAGAACTGTGTTCATAAGCCTCACGTAGGTGAGAGGGCTGTTTATAAATCCGAATGGGAGACGGTAAAATCTGTAGTGATCCATCGCTGTGGAAAATGCAGTGCTATCTTTGGAATCATCATGTAATTATATTTACCAAAATGCTGACTTAATATCACTGGTTGAAAATAATTTATTTTCTGTCCCAAGTCTTC
>QNXQ01000079.1 GCA_003978875.1 Aquifex sp.
GGAGGCAATTGTTGAGTCTGTCTTAAAGGGAGACAATTGTTGAGTCTGTCTTAGAGGGAGACAATTGTTGAATCTCCTCGATACAAGACAACCGCAGATTTCCTCCCTGAATTAATCATACCCGCCAACAGTCTCCTTCAGAAGTAGGCAACGTTTCAGTATGTCTTAAAACTACATAACATAAAGAGCCTTACGGAGTGAAACACAATTTTCGAGACTTCCTCCAACGAATTAAACATCAGAAGTTCATCCTCCTAAGCGTGAGACAACCACACACTATTCCAGAGACAGAGACAATTAACGAGTCCTCTCCTGAAGGAAGACAACGACAAATAATCTCCACCAGAAGGTAAGTCCTTCTCTGTTTTTAAAGAATAAAGAAGGGTTTTCTCCTCCAGAGCAGAAGGTATGTGCGTCTTCTTATGACAAAAGTCTTGTCCTTCCCACAACGAAAGTAAGTCCTTCCCTCAAACAGAAAGGCAACAGATTTCTGCAGCACAAGATAAATTTTCCTCTCTTTGAAGGGGAAAAATTATAACCTCTTTGCAGAAGAAGGTGCGCACTTCCCTCTATGCCAGAAGACAAGTTGTCCTTTCCAGAGCAGAAAGGTATATCTGCGGCAGGAGGTTAAGTCCTTCTTACGTCACATGACAAATGCTTCTCCCAATGGCTTAAGTAAAATGGGAACTTTCTCCCTATTTTGGAAGGTAAGTCTTTGTCTTTACAGAAAAAAGTAGAACCTTCCGCCTAGGGTGTAAGGTAAATCTTTACTGAAAAAAAAAGGTAGAACTAGGAACTTGTTCCTTAATTTGAAGAGGATTCTTTGTACAGGAAAACCTAAATCCTTCACCAGGACAGCATAGTACTAGGAATTTTCGAAAGGAGAAAACTTACTTCTTTTTATCAGTAGATTCAGTGTTGTTGTATGCGACAAAGGCAAGTGTTTCCCTACGGCAGAAGGTGGACAAGGTGGTACAGCAGGTGGCCAGGTTCATGGATAGTGGTGTGTCCCTTCAGCTGGGGGTGAGTACCCTGTCCTTGGAGCAAAGACAGTGCCTGCCTCCATATGGGCTGCAAGGGAAGAGACTGTTTCCTCAATTATAATAAAGGCGATGCTGAAAGGAGATAAACACGGCCAGGTCGCCTTATTTCATCGGGCATTTTTGGTAAGTTCATGACGATGAGACACATGACGACTTTTATCACGAGTAATGTCTTTACTGCAGCAGATAATGAACGGCTGCGGGAGGTGGCAAAGCAGCGCATTGACGATCATGGAGTAATTGTGACTGTCTTCCTGTGACGCCTCCCCAACAGGAACAGAATCGGCGAGGACCGGCAAACCATCACTGAGGGGACACAACTTCCGCGTTTCCATGAGGAAGACAACTGCTGTAATCCTCTATGAGTGCGAGGCAATTTTCCAGTCTTCCTGGGAGGGAGACTTCCTCCGACATCTCCATGAGAGAAAAAACAACTTTCCAGTGTCCTTAAGAGACTCACAGCTGAGTCTTCCTACTACAGAAGGTAAATCTTTATATTTTCGACTATAGGTTAAGTTCTACTTTGCAGCTGCTGGTGACCATGTTCCTGTACCAGAAATGATGTTAATCTTGGCTCCACGATAGTCTGTCTCAGCTTAGCAATGAGGGAAAAGGCTGTTCCCTCAATTGTAATGTTGTCAATATTTCACCAGGAGAAGAATGGAGCCCGGCCCTCTCACCTCATTGGACCACCTCCCCATAATCCTCACCATCACCACTCCAGCCATAAAAGTACCAAAACAACCTCACTTCGATTTCAAGTCTATTCAAGAACAAAGTAACCGACAATATCACAGAGAAAACTTCACAAAGCAACTTAACAAATAGGGGAATAGTAGACAGGGAGGAAGAAATATGGTATAAGGCGGTGAAGGATTCCGCCGTAAAGTCAATACCAAAAACAACAGGAAACACAACACAAAAAAGAATAACAAACAGTAAGATGAAAACTCTAAGATGGATATTCAAGCAATTATTCAAGGAAGCAGGAGTACAAGGGTTGGACAATAGTACAATATTATCAGAATAGATTAATAAAATATTGACGTGCACGAATGTCAGTAACAACCAAAAATACACTGCCAAAACAAATTACTTCACTTATCATACTACAAAGAATCCAAAAAATATTGTGGGAAGTAATCCAACAGTTAAAAGGCACAACAAACACTCAACCGCAATATATCATTCATAACAACAACCAATTCTTCAAATAAATGAGACAAGAAAGTATTCAGAGAAATCTGGGAAATTATTATTTTTTTTTTTTCAATGTATCTGATGAAGATAATCAAAATGTTGATAGGAACAACGAAGCATATACACAAAACAATGCCATATGCCTCAGCCAACATAAACATAGGTAACCTAGACAAACACATGACAAAATCAATAACACGGGATGAAATGAATAGTATCATCAAGCACATGAATAACAACTCCCCAGGCCAAACTAACATAAATAAAACAATTATAAAAGAGCTCACTGACAAAGCAATCACGCCACTATATAACTAATCTCTTATCTGGTTACTTCCCAACGATATTAAGAAAATGGCACTATCACACTCATCCAGCAAACAAAGATAAAAATGCAGCAGACCCATTAAACTAGACGTAGACTAATGCCATTACTAGAGGTTTCAGGAAAAATATTCGAGAAAATCATCAACAACAGACTCAGACATCACGTGGAAATAAACAAGCTCATCCCATCCACAAAACAGGGATTCAGGAGTAACAGATGAACATCAACAACTCTTACAATAATACATGAATTCATAGCCCAAGACCTAAACCACAAAGCACAGTGGTATATAGTCCTAAGGGATGTCAATAAGGTCAGGCATGATGGCCTTAAACATAAAATGCTACATCTAAATATATATGACATTTTAGAAAAATTGCTCTCCTCATTTCTGGACGACCCGAAAGTTGTTATCAAACTCATCACATACAATGGCCCTGACTTCTCAATCAGGAGCGGAGTACCACAGGGA
>QNXQ01000105.1 GCA_003978875.1 Aquifex sp.
GATATAGATAGATATAGATAGATAAATAGATAGATTGATAGATAGATAGATAGATAGTGGTACATAAGTACAACACGAGGAAATCTGTAGAACTAGTACTATGAATATTTTAGTATAATCATGCGAGTACTTAACTATTCCTTGTTTCACATAAGATAATAATATTACTGTCATTCCCATACCCCAGTTATCGTCCTGGCGGTGCTAAAAATAGAAGATCACAAGACTGTATTACTCAGCCCCAGGAGGCCGTGATAACCACCTCATAACAATGTAATGGTGTAATTTCAAAGGTGCCTCTCACCAAATGTCACCCGTACACCCAGCCCTTGTGTTCAACGAGTCTCAAGTACTTACCTTTTCAATTACCTTTACTTCAGGAAGAAGCTGTCAGGGGCACAAGTGCCTCACAATAACTCAAATACTTCTCAATATAAATATAACACGATAGAGATTTTGAAAAACTGGCAATTCACTCACATTAATGTCTTCTTTGCATGAAATATTCAACAAGTTAGGTGCAATCGGATTTCTTAAGATATTTCCTTATGCTATCCTGCAGATTAAGTCAAACACTGATTTTGAGTGTGCTAATCTCACTTTTCGCGTAAGATTATTCGTAACATATTTCAATATTTAACATTTGTCGCTGCCAGCTTTGCGAGGACAGTGCAGCGCTAAAATCTGATAAATAATTGTTCCTTGGTTCTGACGCCTCAAGGACATTTTGTCATCGCTGCAAATCATGTGATAGTAACTAACTGGAGGTCTGTTACTCCTTAATCATGCCAACCCTTTATTGAGTGCCTGTTTACAATGGAAGTGGACATTATTTACCAAGAGATCTTGCTCTGATCGGTTTGCTGGCCACGGCGCGGCAACACGTCGTCACCCAAACCTTGAGGCATCCCTGGCCGGAGTGACATCACCCAGACTCCAACAGTGAACTCATCAGCGACTGGGGCTGGATACTGCTAAGGTAAACAATGCTAATGGAGGGAACGCGCGTCGCATGAACACACTACTTCCCCAGGGGCACAGAGGTGCCTGGCTCACAGATGTGTACTGTAACAATAAGGTGGCATCTCACTGGAGACAAGACTGTGCTGAGTTAGGACTCACCTCCTTATATGATCATTTACGGCGTTCGCAAATTATCATATATATTATAATATCAAATGATACAGAAAAATATTTGACAGCAGATCAGTGTATATATAAAAGTGACTTTAAATATAGTACCAGGGATGAAAATTGTTTTTTTCCTATACGTGAAAAGGCAAAAAGAGTAAGCATCAATAGACAACATGTAAGCCTGATATATACATGACGCTTTGCCTCTCAGGCAGGAAGACGGAAGAGTGTGGTAAACAGCTGCTAAATGCTGTACTGAAGCTATAAACGCTATCAGTGGATGGCTATGTGCTGGAAGGATGCAGTAATCAATTTCAAGGGAAGTTATGGGAGGAGTGTTGAGGTACCTGTGGGTGTAGTGAAAGGGTGTAAACATAGAAATATCAGAGTTGTGAGGTAGTGTGCGCGGTGCAAAGTGTGTATACACTAACGTATTAGTTTTGAGGTGATGTAGGCGTAGCAAATAGTGTATACATGAACGTATTAGTGTTGAAGTGTTGTGGGCTGAGCAGAATGAATAATATGAATGTATCAGAAGAGACTTCTGAGTAACCATAGGAGGAGCCCCGAGAAGTTAACATAGTTACTTGTGTGTAGCCTACTCCTAGGAAGTCTTTCAGTGGAGTTAACATGTTATAAGGTAATGAATGGACCAAGGAAAATGCGGGAGGATCCTACAGGCCTTCAAGGGCAGAGCCAGTGTGTTAACAGACTTCACTCCCGCCTCTGGCCTTGACTAGAGCACTGGCTCTTATTTTGGGTGAAGACCAGCCTTATGCTAGTTTATAATCGCTTAGAATACGCTGCAACATAATTGTTGAAATTATTACTATATCTCATTACCGCCTGCCCCGCGTTGTGCATTAATTCCGGCGTGGAATATACAGTTGTGTGTGCAACAGTGTGTACCTGCCAGCCAGCAGGAAAGTCTGGAGCCTCTTCGTCTTCGTGATTTGTGATGATACATGACTGACCTTGGTGACGTCTCGTTAATTTCTTTAATTTTGTAGAGTACTCGGATGAGGATACTGGTAGGGTAAGGTATTTGGATGCCGGATGCATAGGATATACATCTTGTTTTTAAGACTGTCATTATCCAGGATGTAGAGGATGTATATCCTTTGTTTACGACTGTCATTGTCACCTAATATTTTAAGATACATCATTTATGGCTTAAAGTCTACTTGTGTTTATTCGAAACGTAACAGTGAAGGGCATGTGAATAGGTAGCTTACCTTTACAGAGGAGAATAGTACAGTGTCCCAGCATGAAGGAGGAAGCTGTGGAACCTTGCGTTTGAATATTATAGATTCCCCAAGATACCCATGCAGGGAAGTGCCCCGCTCTCCTTCCAAATCGAGGAATTCTGCCCTTCACTTCCCGCCACTCTATATATTCTCAGTGTGGGCACCACTCGCAGGATCTATATTGTAATCACAACCGCTACTACAAACGTCTTCCATACTGTCAAGTAACTCCAAAACTGATAAGGCAATAGCCGGCCTAGCAGTAGCGCGTCCCCACGTAAAAACGCTCTGAAAACACACTCAAGCTAACTACTTTTACTCACGAATTCCCAAATGTTACTACACAATACCACTTTTAATAGCACTGAATCCCCTATAAACACTGCAGGTCAAAAGTCACTGGGCGCGAGCTGTGTTGACCTAACCTCGGGGCCCAGGGTACCCGCAGTGAGCCCAATAAACAACAAAAGAGCATCGCTATGTTATTCTACTCTACAACTCTAAATCTGCATGCATTCTACACGTATCCTCTTCCGTTTATAAACGTAAATAGATACAATAATTTATTCACAAGGTGTTCCTGCCGGTGTCCCGTAGAGCCGGCCACTGGTCCCAAAGTTATTTGAAAAAAAAAAAAAATTTAACCTTAAGTATCGCA
>QNXQ01000017.1 GCA_003978875.1 Aquifex sp.
AGAGTTTTAAAACTCACCTTTTCTCCCTTAGTCGTATACATCTCATAAACAAATCTCCCAATCGTAAAAGATCTCGGCTTTGCATATAATAGAAACTCAGTCAGGTTGATCAGTTCAGGAGGTAAGACCTTATAATCTTGGGTGATTAAAAAAATGTCTATACCCAAGTGACGATGATATTGAAAAAAGAAAAACACCTCCTTGTTATAAAACTTCCGATGAAAGTATTTCTGAGCTTCGTCTATTATCATTATGATTTTTTTACTCCCTTCCTTTTTTCTCACTTGATCCCAAAAGGCAACTGAGAAAACTGTATCCAAACCATGTTTGTGAATAAGTAAATCTAAGGGTATATGAGAAAGTTTAAGACTATCTATATTAGTTACTAAAAGCACATCTTTATCTAAAATCCAAGTTTCATACAGTTTGTCATAAGTAGCATAATGCTTACAGATGTAATAAACAGCGTAATAACTTTTTCCCGAACCAGGAACACCGTAAATTATCCGTAGCATCTATCAAACCCTAAGAAAAGGTATATGATCCAAAGTAACCCTAACCATAACAGCGGACATTATCACCGAAAAAGCATCAGGAATTTTTAGAACCGAAAGCAACCAAGCAGTCAATCCCGTAAAGCGGACTACAAAAGAGGATCCACTTTCATTTATATGGGAACTCATAAAGGTATAAAGCAGGTCTATTAACTCATATAAGAAATTGTTAAGAACAATCGGAAGAGCAACGATAAAAAGTGTTACGAGAAGAGTTTTAAGTGCTATAAAACGAGCAACGTCATTATTGAAGATGTAAGCAAGAAGCTGACTAAGCAATGCCCCCATATTTACCCTCCTTAGTTAATTCTAAAAATCAGATAAAGTGCATATAAGTGTGCAAGTGCAAGAATAGCAGTCCCTAAATTACTTAAAATGTCAGTAATTCTACAAAAATCTATATCCACATTTATTGATGTATTAAAGAAAGGGACACTTCCAGTAACTCTACACGTGCCCCCAAGCGTTTCTATACGTGCAGTTGTAAGTATCTTAATAAGGGGGGAATTGGAAATTATACGGTCTAAAAGGGATCCAATATCTTTTTTCTCGGGAAGTTCAAAAGAAGAATCATAAGATGGAATATTCGCCGTAATCGTGTCTGATGTTCCATATGTAGAAGTATCAACAGGAGAAGTTTCAGAAGGAACATCTACATTAGGCAAAGATGTATCAGAAGGAACATCAGAAACAGTATCTGAAGGAAAATCTGTAGCAGTATCACCAGTAGTAGCATCGGAGGATCCAGTAGTAGCATCCGAGGGAGAGGCATCAACAGGAAGGTCTATTACAACAGTATCAGGGGTAGGAGAAAGATTATCAGTATTCACAGGGAGATCAACAGCGGTAGAACCATCAGGAAGTAACCATACATCAATAATGTTATCCCCATCTATATCCTGAGGTTGTATTTCTCCTTCGCCCACTTGATCTATAGGCTGATTATTTTTTAATAAATCCTCAATAACAGGTATAAGATCGGGATTAGGATTAGGAAGAGGTGCAGGAATAGCAACATCAGAAGAGTTTAGTTTATCACAAATAGAATGCATATATTGTGAACAGCTATAGGAAATAGAACGACAATCACCAGTAGCTTTTTTTACATCGGTATCCTCCTTTTCGGAGTAAGAAATAAAAGGAATTTGATACTGATACAAGTAACAACGATAATGTGCAACACGAATAATGTCAAACTCACAAGCGCAACGTGTATCAGTAATGTGATACTCACGATAATTTGAGCAATATGAAGTATAAGAAACAGGAGGACAATTAATTGCCAATTGTGAAATATCGTAAACAAGAGCTATACCACCAACTATACCACCCAAACGTAATAATAACCGAGACACTCCAAAATTCTTGGCTCTCCATAAAGCCAGTGCAAAATCAGAAGCAGAGACAGAAACGGAAACGGGATAAGAGAAGGAAAGGAAGAATAGCAGAGAGAGAAGAAAGAAAAAGGGAAACCTACCCATTAACTCCTATTCATAAGTTTGATAGCCTTACGGACAACAAACATGCCTATACCACCCCCTACAACTATACCAGCTAAAGCATAGATTGGCCCCAAATCAAGATTAACTTGGGAAAAATCAGGCCCAGCCCCGAAAGCTACACCACTAAGAAGTGGAAGAAGACGAACAAATTTCCTCATGGTTCACACCTCCTTAGTGGTTTATTAGAATTGAAGCAAAAATAAACCCACATAGTAATCCTGCTAAACCATATAAGAAGTTCAATTCAGTAATCGTAAGATCACAGTTCATAGCTAACTCCTATTTACAAGCCTAATAGCCCAGAAGGGAACTAACATAAAGAAGGCGAACCATGCAATTATTGAGAAAAAGTAATTAAAACAAGGATTATCAGTAATTGGAATTATGGGAAGAGACATTACTCTCCTCCGTTAAGGCTGAAGACGGTAGAGAGATCTATACCCATATCCTCTGCAAGGAGTTTATCCGTCATATCAAGAACAAAAGGTGTTTCCCTCATTAGCTTTACCTTAAGTTTTAGCTGATCAATTTCTCCAGCTTTCAATAAGTTAAGTTGTTTAGCCATAAAGTGTTTTTCTTCATCATTCCTTAGAATAAGATTGATACGAAATAAATTCCCTTCGCAATCTTCACACAACAAGGCAAGTATTAAATTGCCGTTCTTAGTTTTGTCCGTATTTTCAATTCTTTTAACGTTTACAACCATACCCATAATACACTTCTTTTAAGTCCTTAATTTTCAACGGTCAAGATGCTACTTCTTTATCCCTCCCCTGTATTTCTTCCCTATACACTTTATTAGGTCTTGACATACACTGTAGTTTATAACTCTTAGGTAATAAAACAACTCCATCGTAAGCCTTTAACCCAATTTTAATGATCATGCCTGCCTCATCGTTATTTTAAAATCAAAATATGCCTTTCGTTTACAAGAGAAGGGTTCAGTTTTACGAAACGGATGCTCAAGGGGT
>QNXQ01000040.1 GCA_003978875.1 Aquifex sp.
GTCGAGCATCGCCCCGGTGATGGGGGCTTGGCCCTCGTCAAGCACCAGGACGTTCAGGTGCATGGCGGCTCCCGGACTGAACTCCAGCCGGACCAGATCGCCATGGTCGGGCGTCGGCTTCCGCAGTTCCTCCTGGGCGAGCCCGGACACGTCAACCCAAGCGATGAGTTCGCCCTCTGCGGTGTAGGCGAGGGCTTCCAGCTCCGGCGGCAGCGGTTCCTCGACGATGAGGGAGTGATAGCGCGTGGCAATGAAGGGGGAGGGCAGATCTTTGAAAATGTCTTCGCCCTTGTGATGGATCTTCGACATTTTGCCGTGCATCAGTTTGGGCGCACGAACAACCTTGCCGCCAAAGGCCTGGGCAATGCTCTGATGGCCAAGGCAGACCCCCAGAATGGGCAGGTCATCAGGCGCTTTTTTGATGAGATCAACGGTAATGCCGGCCTCATTGGGCGTGCAGGGGCCCGGCGACAGCACAATGGCCCGGGGCTTTTGCGCCAGCAGTTCCGTGACACGGATTGCATCATTGCGATAGACCGTGACCGCGCTGCCCAGCTCGCCAAGATAGTGAACGAGATTATAGGTAAAGCTGTCATAATTATCGATAAGGGTGATGGGGGCCATGAGGTCTTTTCCTGATCGTGCATATCGGGCCGTCAGGCGGCGCGCTGTTTGGGTGGGACCAGATATATCAGCTTGCCACCGTGCATGCCAATTTTTTTCCATTCCTGTCGTAAATGTCTCCCCTTGGTGGATAAAGGTATCTCCTTCTTATATAGTTCCTCTCGGAAAGTTCCCTGTATTTCTCTCCCTCTAAGATTTGAAGCCTAAAAAGATTTACCGTTATGCCTATGAAACTTCCTATAGCTGATAAAAGCATTACTAAAAAACTACGTCTCTTCATTTATCCTTTTACATACAAATTTACACAAAATTAAAATAAAGATTAAATCTATTGCGAAAGAAAATATTAGCGATTTTGCCGTGAAATCTATTAAAAACCTCCTTTCAACTATAAAGATTAAAAGTATCTTTCTAATGAACGCTACAGCAGGAAGAATTGCAAACAGCTCCACGAATAAATTCCTTACGAAAACAACAGAAGTAATTAACATGTAAATGTAAGTAAAAAGAACATTTAAGAGGGTAATAATTCCCCAGCTGTCCGTAATTGCATCTAAGAATAAACCTATCAGAAAAGCAGATATCAAAGCTTTTTCCCTTATAAAGTATGAAGAAAACAAAATAAATATAAAGGAAAGAGAAGGAGTTAGAAATAAATTTCCAAAGATTGGTGTAAATACCGCTACTTGGAACACCGATATTAAGAGTGAAGCAAAAACAAAAAGTAAAGTCATCAACCTAAAACTCAATTATACGCGAAAGGTAAATGATTATATTAAAGTAATATGAAGTTATTAACCGCTATACTGATAACAATGGGTTTTGTTTTGCCTACCCAGTATGAGAAGGATAAGGATGAGTTAGTAAAGATTTACCATCAGCTTGTAAAGTTGGAACAAGAAGCTAAAAGTGGAAAAATAGATACTAAATTTGTAGATAAACTGAATTCCCTCGGTTATCCCCTGTATATGCTTTACCAAAAGTACAGGTATCAAAAGGACAAGAGTGAAATACATCATAAACTCTACGGTATAGCTAAAAAACTCTACGAAGATTACCTTATGGTAAAAAGGGATATATTTCCGAGATTCGTAAAAATGGACGCTGAAAGAAATAATTTACCAGTTTGTTCAGTTGAAACCGTGGGAAAAGATAAAAGAAAACTTATAGTGCGCGTAAAAAATCCTAAAGATGACAGGGAAATAATAAAAATTTATGAATCAACACAACTTTATTATGCAAATCGGATAGGTTTTGAAGTAATAGACTTTAGACCATGTAGGGAATAAATTTAGAGTATAGGTGGGGGTATGGGGATAGAAAAGCTCCAGAACATTCAAACATTTAATAGCTCTAGTTTAAAGGCTTTTTCTTCAAATCTTAAGTTTAATCAAGGGGATTTTTTAGAGATATTTCTAAAACTTCTCGGTGAATCCTCAGAAACTTCTAATGATGTAAAAACCGCAGAAAAACTTGATGGAAACTTATTGTTTTCTAAACAAGCTATTTTGCCGATAAACCTACTATTTCCCAATACACAAGTAGAATACGACGGAGAGAATATATCTGAAAAAACTTTGAGTAATTTTCCAAACGAAATTCCAAAGGCTATAAATAAAAATTTACATTTTTTAACGAAAAACCTCGTTCAAATTTCAGCAGAAAATTTAGAGTTCGTGTTTATCCATAAATCCCTCGAAAAAGAACATAAACCTACACAGATTGATAACTATATCTTAAACCGGCAGGGTGATATAAAAACTTCGAAAAGTAAGGATTTACAACCTCAGAATTTTAGGTTTCTGGATTTCTATTTAGATTTAAAGGACAGTAATATTAAGCAATATAAAAATTATAGCCGAGCGGTTTCCAATAAAAGCTTAAACCTGTTTGATGAAATAAATTTTGAGAATTTAAAAGATTACGGAATTAATATAAAACTCCATAATAAAGTGGACAAAGGGGTTTTATATAGTCAGAACTTCCAGACTGAAGCTCTAACTTCCAAAGGTAAATTTGAAAGGAAAGAGTCCAAAAGTGGGGAAATCAATCACGCTGTTCAGGTTGAAATAAAGGAACTACCTCAAGAAAGGATAAAAGTTCAGGAGTCGGAGAAGAGTTTAATGCTAAAAGATTTTAGAATCTTTGAAAAAGACGGAGAAAAAAGGATAACGGTAAAATTCAACGAGCTTGGGTTTGAAATAAGATTTCTTCAGGATACTGCAAAGCTTAGGTTCACTTTAAATCAACAACTTGCCAACTTTATAACCTCTTACGATGCTGTGAGAATTTCCCAGATATTTCAGAGCCTCGGTGTGAAATTGGAAAGCGTTAACATAAACGGTCAAGAAATATATGGTAGGAACAAAAGTAAAGATAGAGGTAATATAAGAGTAGATG
>QNXQ01000024.1 GCA_003978875.1 Aquifex sp.
GAAAGAAAGATTAAAAGAAGCTTTATTATAATTTGCCGCCGTTGAAGCTTGCGTCACTCCGTCGCGCGTGCCGGCTCCAAAATAAATCCATGATGGTATCCTGGCGAGGTCACTTCCAGCCACTATTGGCAACTTACTAGACGCATCGCCGGCGGTCAAAGCCCAAGAGCCCGTTAATAGAACAATCCCCTCATCATAAAGTACAACTCCGGCTACATCACCAGAGCCATATTGATTGATATCGGGATTGTTGTCCCACTTCTTTGCACCGGAATCAGCAGGAGTGGGTACCGATGCCGCAATAAAAGCGTATCACCATGGAAAAAAACTTTCTTTAAAATCTTCGCTGATTAAACTAATAACCTCAGCCATAACCATAGGGACTGGAGGAACCTCAGGAAGGGAAGGCCCTATAGCTTTGATAGGTGCCGGAATAGGTTCATCTATAGCGGAATGGTTTAAGTTAAGGGAGTCCGAAAAGAGAGAAGCTCTCGCTATAGGTCTGGGTTCGGGTGTAGCTGCAATATTTAAGGCTCCCCTTGCAGGTGCCATTATAAGTGCGGAAGTATTCTTTAAAAGGGATTTTTATATAGAGACTATGATTCCGAGCTTTATAGCTTCGGTAGTTTCCTACAGTGTGTTCGGTAGTGTTTACGGTTTTCAACCTATATTCTCCGCAAATATTCCCCCTTTTAGGGAGATAGGAATATCCGGGTTGATTGCTTATGGAGGATTAGGGCTTGTATGTGCTCTCTTTACAAGAATTTATATAAATACTTTTTTCACGATAAGTAAATTCTTTAAAAATTTACCTCTCCCTGAATATATAAAACCTGCGGTAGGAGGTTTTTTTGCAGGAACTATAGGTATGCTTATTCCAGTTGCGATAGGTAATGGATACGGTTGGCTACAGCTTATCCTTGACGGTAAGGTGAACGATTACCTTTTTACTTTGGCAGGTGCAATAGGAGTTATGCTCGGAGTTTCATTCACAATAGGGTCAGGCGGGTCAGGTGGTGTATTTGGCCCTTCAGTGATGATAGGAGGATTAATAGGTGCTACCTACGCTCTGTTTTTAAATAAACACTATAACCTCAACCTACATATACCATCCTTCACCATAGTGGGTATGGTTGCCCTCTTTGCGGGTGCGGCGAAAGCACCGCTTTCTACCTTAATACTTATCGCGGAAATGACCGGAGGCTATGAACTGCTGGTTCCTGCAATGATAGCTGTATTTATCTCTTACTTTTTAAGTGGAAGTAAAAGTATATTTCCAAGCCAAGTTGATACCAGACTTGATTCACCCGCACATATCGATGAATTTGGCCTTTATATTCTTGAGAGACTGCGTGTAAAGGACTATATGACTCCGAATCCAATAACGATTCACCCGAGCTCTACTTTACATGAAGCACAGAGAATAATAGCGGAAAATATGATAGGTGGTCTTCCTGTAGTTAACGGAAAGAAACTTGTAGGGATTATTACAAAAAGTGATATCGCCAAAGTTCCCGAAGATAGAAGAAAGTTTACGAAGGTTTATGAGGTGATGAATGTAAATGTAATTACCGTTATAGAAGATGAACCTCTTTCAGAAGTACTCAGAATAATGTCTGTGAAGGGTATAGGTAGGTTGCCAGTAATTAAGGATTCAAACAGTAAAGAGGTTATAGGTATAATAACGAGAGCTGATATAGGAAGAGCTATAAGAGAGTGGGGAAGGTATGACAGTAGGTGAAGTTTTGAGTTATCTCTTTATATTCGTATTTCCTTGGGTAGTTTTGATTTTTTACTGGAAAATGCAAGCAAAGGTAATAAAGAAAAAGTACGGAAAAAAAAGAGATTAAGCGGTTTTCTCATAGTAAACTTTTATATTTTTATTTTTCTCGTAGAGTTTGTTCAGGTTCGCACTCCTTTCGGTAATCCAGTTATTCCTGTAAAGGTGAGGAATAAATCTTCTCTTAAGTTCTTTTGAACCTTTTACTATTTTTACCTCACCTTCTTCTTTAAAGTTTTCTCCCAGATATTTCCAAAAGGCTAAGTCGTCGAAAGCCCATGGTAGGAATTTTCTACCTTTAACTTCTCCGAAGAAGGTCTTATAGGTACCCTCATTTTCTCCCATCAGGGACATAGGTATCCTTATATGGGCGTATTCACTAAGGCCATCTTTAAATGGACTTACAACTACTAAATGTTCTAATTTTTCTCTTAGCTCTGCAAAGAGTTCAAGTTCGTAAAACTCGAGAATATCTTCACCGAAAATAATGAGATTTTCAATTTCCTTTTTGTTTACCATTTCCATTATGGCATCTAAATCCGAGTATATCCCTTTTAGAGCCTCATAGAGATAAAAGGTGTTTCCGTCCTTTGGAACGGGAACAATCTTGAAACCTTTAGTTTCTTTCAATACTCTTAACTTTTGTGCAATTTCTTTCAAATCACCGTTTAGATAATGGGGAGTTACAAGTACGTAAATATTTCCTTCTAACTTTTCTAAATCTTCAAGGTTTATCTCCTCAGGTTCAAATTTACCATCCCTTACGGTTTTCCCTATTTTGTAAACTTTACCTTTAGTGTAATAAGTAAGAACTGTGGCTACAGACGTTATGTCATCTCCTATGAATACAAAAGCATCGGCTTTTTCAAATTCCTTTAGTGGCGGAATTTCAAAATTGCCGATTTCCTCCACGAACTTAAAGAAATCTACACTTTGCGGAGCGGTTATATAAGCTTTTGACGACTTAGCTATTTTTACCACTTCATCGATTATCTCAGCGGGGAGATATGCAGAAAGTATTACGGCAGTTTTTCCACCGTGTTCACTGAGTAGTGTTGTAAGAAGATTTACAACATTTCCAGGGGTTTCCTCTCTACCGTTTACCTCGGTTCTAAGGAGCCTGTTATGATTTATAGAATCGTATCCAAAGAAGGCTTTTGCACATATATTTAAATCTTCCGTAGGTTTTGTTCTGTAAACTTTCCTTTTAGAACGCCAATCACCTAT
>QNXQ01000173.1 GCA_003978875.1 Aquifex sp.
TTTTGTTCGTAAATGTATTTCTTCACCCAGTATCTTCACTATAAATGAATTTTTCTTCACATGAACTGAGATCAAACCCTCTAGCTCTTTTATATACTGGTCTACATCCACTAAAGGTTTCCTCATAGGCATTTATATTTTAATACCTCCATAAACATTTGTCAACTTATCAGACTGTTTAATTGACAACTTATCTAACAAATTAAATACTTTCTTTATGCTTCAACCACTTGTAAAGTTTACAATAAAAAATCACTATGGGAGTAATCGATGAAAAAGAAAAGTGTTGGGGAGCTTCCATATACAAAAAGAATTTTGACTTACTAAAGAATTTGAACTTTTCCATCTTAGGGTTTAGAAGCAAGTACTACAATCTAGCAAGTAAAATAAGCACAGGTGATAAAATTTTAATATATATACCTCGCTATAAGAAAATTGCAGGCATATTGGTAGCAACATCGACAGTTTTCTATGATGAATCGAAAATTTGGGAGTCAAATATTGGCTATTTTAAACAGATAGAGCGTGAGGAATTGTTTCCTATAAGAGTAAAAACAAGACCTTTCATCATATTAGAAGAACAAGATTGGATAAATGTGCCAGAAATAATTACAAAGTTATCAATTGGACAAAAATACAAAAAGTGGGGTGTTCAATTTCAAAGAGGTCTATATAAATTTCCGTGCGAGGATTTAGAATATATATTAAAGATTATGAAATAAATTGTTAAAAACCTAACTGGAAAGACAACCCCTTGATGAGCAAAAAGTTTAAGCATTGAATAACAACAGCTTCAAAAACCAGGAACATTCTTTAAGCTCATACAGCCTGCTTTCTATGTTTCCTTAACTCCCACAGCCCTATTATAGATAGAATAGAGCCGAGAATTATGGCAAATGCAGTGATAACCATCATTATATCTTTATACTCCATTTTTTGACCTCACCTTAGAACTAAGGTAAAGCAAAAGCCCACCAAAGGCAAGAAGTGAAACCAGAGCACTCAAAGCCCAAAGAAAATCCGCAACTTCAAACTTCTCATCCCTGAAAGGTTGAATAACAAAAGTAGCAAAAACTATCAAACCAGCGTTCAGAAACCACTTCCCAAACTCCTCAAGGAGTTTAGCCATTACAAGCTCCTGTAATACCTTGACATCTCCTCCCTATTATGCCCCAGCTCCTGCGTAAGAACCCTATCAGCCTCCCTGTCATTCAGTCCTGTAGCCTTCAGCTCCTCAAACCTTTCAATCGCATAGTTCACCCTGAAAGCATGAGCTCCGGTGTAAACTTCTCCCAATCTCTTACAGGTCTCCCTGAGATCATCGTAGTAGCTTTCTCTTATATCCTTCCACCCCTTCTCCTGTATAAACCTATCAAGCTCAGCCTTAAGCTCCTTTATCCTCTCGAGTTTGTCCAATCTGTCAGAAAAGTCCAATACCCTGTCCCTTCCACCCTTGGAACTTTCTATAACAACCTTGTCTCCTATGACCTCTATCTTCTTCACGTCTCCCACACGGGCACCGGTCAAATACTGAAGCTCAGCCACAATTCTGTGAGCCGGGTCCTTCAGGCTCTCTATCACCTTCATGGGTTCCGCAAACGGTAAAGCTCTACCGGAAGGATTGCCCTGAGAGTAAATCTCCTGATAATCCTGTCTCAATCTATCCGATATATCAGACCGCCCCACAGCATCAAAGAACTTCTCAAGAGCGGACGTATTCACCTTCAGAGTCTTTTCGGTAACGTACACAGCCTTTCTATCAAGCCACTCCCTCACGTGTTCATACTGAACTTTATCGAGCCTGTTTATCCCCCTCTCCTTCATATCCCGGACAAACTCCTTTGCAATGCCCATGTAGCGGTTAAAGGTAGAGTAAGAATGTATAAACGGACTTCTCCCTCCGAGCTCTTTATAAACCCACCTCTTGGACATGCCTATACCCTGCTTCAGATAAGAGGCTGCATATTTAAGGGCATACGTCAAACCGCTGTTACTCCTGATACCATTCATCATCTTCCTCATGCTCACGCTCCTCGTAATCTTTTCCAACCACATCAAAAGGCACAGGCAGATAGAGCTCCTCTATGGAGCTTTTCATAATGACGTAAACCCCTCCATATTGTTCATCTTGAAGGACTATACATAGGCGGTCTGAACCGAGGAGCTTTCCGCTTCTACGCTTCCTACCTCCCCGTGAAGAGCGACCGTACACTACTTCTATTTCATATCCCACAGCAGCCTTTAGAAGCTTCTCAAATATCTGAGCCACCTTTCTCCTCCTTAGCTCTCCTTTTTGAAAACTCTAAATAACGTCTTATAGACATGCCGAGTTTCTTCTTAAAAAGCTCGGACAAATCTTCATACTCATCAAAAGCATCCAAGATAGCTGACTTCTGGGCTCTGAGGGACCTAAGCTCGGTCATCACCCTGTTGTAGCCTTCCTCATACCCTCTCTCTTCGGCTTCCCGTATCCGAGCGCTCACATCTTCTTTTTCCTTCCTCAAACTGATTACTTCCTTCTCCAGAGCTTCCCTTACTCTGGACAGCTTTTTAATCTCCTTCAGAAGTGCTGATTTGCTACTTTCCAAGTACCGAACCGATTTTTCGTACTCCTCTCTTTGAGCCTTAAGTTTTTTGAAATCCTTCATCCACTCCTCTATAGCACCTTCCTTTTTATCCAAATACTTTTCCAACTTCTTCAGTCTCCCCTCCCAGCTCGAAAGCTCCCAGTATCTCAAGAGGTATCCCACAAAGAACATGAGTACTGAGGAAGCAACATACATAATCACAATAGGGCTATTCAGTATCCACCTTATCCAGAAGAGAGATGGCAATAACCCGTAGCCCATAAAGAAGTAAAAAAAGAACAGCAGTTATCAGGTACCAGATAACAAAGACCGCTCCCCAGAGTTTCATGTTAAGAACTACCCCATAGCCCTGTATAGCCGGGCTACCGCTTGCCTGATGAGGCGTATCAACCTCTTCGGGCGTAT
>QNXQ01000023.1 GCA_003978875.1 Aquifex sp.
ATTTTTATAATTTTTTATACCTCTCATTTTTTAAAAAGATTGTGAAGAGAGTTCATGGGATAATTCTGAGTGAGAAGAAGGGTTTGATGATCGATAATTCATTGGTCATAGCTGATCTTCATCTGGGCATTGAAGGTGTTCTTGAAGAAAAAGGTGTTAACATAATAAAGGCCGACATAGATCTAAGCAAGACGGAAGTTCCTAGTAGCAAGTTAAACCTCGAAAAAGGCTATAATTTCACTGGTTTAATGATAGCAAAAGGCCGAATAGCGTCAAGAATAGTTGAGACAATAGGCAAATCTAAATCCGACGAAAAATGGTCTAATCTAATTTCATTACTAAAGGAAACAGTCGAGTCGGTGTCATATCATCTGCTAACTGTTCCAATATACACGGTTAATTCTCCCTGGAACATACTATATGCGTCGAGAGGTCTCTTAAGCAGGGTTAAAGATACAAAGATAAGTAGCGAGGCAGATGTCTCTCCAAGCTCGGTTATAGAGGGGCCTGTTATAATAGAAGCAGGAGCTAAAATCGACCACGGCGCAATCATCAAAGGGCCTGTCTATATAGGTGAAAACACTCTGGTGGGCGCAAACTCTTTTGTCAGGAACTCTGTATCCATCGAGAGGTCATCTGTAATAGGAGCATTAGCAGAGGTTAAAAGAAGCTACATTGGGCCCGGAGCGACAGTCGGCTCACATTCTCATGTAAGTGACACCGTTATAGGAGCTGGAGCATCGATTAGGCCTATGACGGTTACGCTAAACTATAATCCACAGGAGGCGGCAAAGATTAAGGAATATGAAAAGAGGGGAGCTGTTATAGGAGAGGGGTCAATAGTAGATGGAGGAACCCTATTAAGACCAGGAGCCACCATAAACCCTGGAAGCGTATATCCTAGCTAATTGTCTTCACCTTCATGTAATGTTGCCTCACGTTGGAAATAGCTATAGGTGTGATAGCGAGGTAGCTTAGCTAGGTGTAGGCAAATAATGGTTGAGCCCCTATTTATGATAAAAATACTGTTCACTCTCTTAATGCTTGTCTATACCTCTATCCTTGACATAAAAACCCGAGAAGTGGAGCCTCGTCTCTGGCTATATTTCTTTGTACCATTGTTCATTATCATGGTTTACCAAGTCATGAAAGGAGTTATAGGACTTGATGAGATAAAATTCCAGCTTTTAATACTTGCCCTACTAGCAACAATGCTGGGAGCCCTGTATTATACTGGAATGCTGGGCGGAGGGGATGTATTCGCATTTTTAGTAATAGGGGTTTCTCACCCTGAGACGGGAGGTATATTGTTCAAACATCCTCCCTTTCCTCTCGTCTTGCAGACCATCTTATTTGCTTCCGTTTTTTCCGGCTTTCTGTCACTGTATTTCTGTATATATAACATTGCTTTGAACAGAGATAAACTAAAAGAGCTTGCAGTAAAAGAGAGGATGCTCTATTGTTTTACTGCAATAGCCCTACCTATAGAGAAAGTGATAAAAAGAAGATTCTGGTATCCGCTAGAGAGACCCTGGGAGGGTAGGTTATTACGATATTTTAAGGTAGAGGAAGATGATGTGGCGCTCATAGAAAAGCTAGAGAAATGGGCTATTGAGAACAATGCTATGGGAAGAAAAGTTTGGGTAACCTACGGCTCGCCCTTCATACTGTATATTCTAATTGGATATGGCCTTTCCATACTTGGTGTTGGAAACTATATACTTAAAACAATCATTGGGCTTGCCATAGTTTAAAGCCCTCAAGATTTTCCATAATGAAAAGATAGAGCTTAATTCTATGTCAAAAGCTAACAACTATCATTATTACCAGGGGGATCTCATATGATGAAGTGCCGGTGATAGTCTAATGAACATATTATGGGCCCCGTGGCGTCTAAAGTATATAGAAAAGTTCAATGAGAAATCCGAGGCAAATGAGGAAAACGAGTGCGTTTTCTGCAAGATAGCTCAAGAAAAGAATGATGATGCTAATTTCGTTGTTACGAGGAGCGAACACACGTTTGTTGTCCTTAACATCTTTCCTTATAACACTGGTCATGTGATGGTAGTACCCTATAAGCATGTGCCCACTATAGAAGATCTTACAATGGACGAGCTAAAAGATCTCATGAGGATGACAAAATTAATAGTAAAGGCATTAAAGAAGGCTTATTCACCACATGGATTTAATTTAGGCGCCAACATAGGCAGGGACGCAGGGGCTGGAATAGAGGAGCATTTTCACCTACACGTCCTTCCTAGATGGAGGGGAGACACTAACTTTATGCCAACAATAAGCAACACTAAGGTGATTCCCGAGGATTTAGGGACCACTCTAAATAAAATAAGGAAGGCTCTTAATGAGATACTGAGGGATGAGCGTGCCCTCGATCTCTGACTTTATAAACAAGGATGATGAAGACTCCAAGGCGAAAGAGAACAGCCAGCTTAACCTTGAAGCTGGTAGCCAACCTGAAGAAAATCAAACTCTCTCTCGTTCAATAATAAATAAAAATAGTGAAAACACTAGCAATAACGCTATCGATGTTCAATATGAAATAGCTTATCAATACAATGTAAATGATATTAAAAGATACGTGTTCTGGATTAAAAAATACGATGTTATGATAAGCATAAGTGCAGGAAATGAAGATGAAGCTATAAAAAGATTCCATGAGATAATAAAAAACTTGCTATTTAAGTCTAAATAGTTTGTAAATTAAAACCGAAAATATCAAGACTTTAAACCGCACGGGAATAATAAATTAACATCTGGATGATGAATGTGGTGGACTATGAACACCTCAGATAATTGAGGTGTGATGAGGAAAGATAGGAGCCCTTACTGAAGCGTATGTTAAGTCATTATCTCTAATTTGAAATGATAAGTAAGTAGAATTGTCATACTGGTTCAAAGACCCTTGCCGGCAACTTCCCTAGAGCTGTATTCATTGATGATGCGTTTAATATCCTTTTGGATGCATGATAGATCAT
>QNXQ01000109.1 GCA_003978875.1 Aquifex sp.
ACCTACACCTATTGACTGAATTATGCCCGCTACTGCTATTAAAGAATTCTCTATGTTAGAAAGGTTTTCAATTCCTTTTGTAAAGGGAAGTATTTCGGCAATTCCTCCCCAGAGTTCTTTTATTCCGTACATAATTTCAACGACATTTGAAATATCTTCAAGCCAACGTCTGAAAGGAGAGCCTATACTCTGAGCTACTCTCTTTACTTCCCTTATTTCGGTCTTTATATCTTTGAGGTCTTTCTTTGCTTCCTCAAACTGGAGCTTTTTCCCCGCTTCTTTTGCTTCCTTTGCTATACTCTTTACACTTTCCTTTACTTCCTTGAGGTCTACTTCAAATGCTTTACCGATTCTATCTTTAATTTCGGTAAGGACTTCTCTGAGTTGCCTAACTTCCGCTCTGATTTCAAGAACTAATTCCTCTCTATAGGTCATTTAAAACCTCGTTTATGTTTTCACTCCATACAGCCAAGCGAATTGTCAAAATTAGTTCTCTAAATTCCCTTTCTTTTCGCTTTTGCATTATCTCGTAAAAGAGCTTTATCTCCCTGAGTGTGTAATTCATGGCATCATGGCCTTCGGAAATAAGCTCTTCTACTGCTTCATAGATAGAGATTCCCTGAGAGTCTGAATCGCTTCTTTGAGATTCTTTAAAAAATCTTCATCCTCTTTTATCACCTCAATACACGTTCTCAGGAGCTTTAGAGCATCGGAAGCTTTAAGGTTTTCGACTTCTTCCTTCGGAAGCCCGCTCATTGCGCTCATGAGGGGAATTGCTTCTTCGAGATATTTCGAAACCCTTAGAGTGTCATTTTCCGCATCTTTGAGAATTTTGTTTATTAGTTCTACGAACCTTATAAAGTCTTTGAATTTTAAGCTCTCTACATAGACTTTCTTTCCCTGTATCTCAACCGCTTTCATTCTTTAAACCCCCTGAACAATGTAGTCTGTAGTGGTTAGCTCAAGATCCGTAAAATTTCCGGGATTTGGCTGAGGATTTTCTATTAGCCTTAGCCATATCTCTATAGCATTCGCGGTTCCACCTAAAACTTGAGTGCCGAGTGAGAGTGGTGTATTATCGGTTGCAGTATCTAATCCTGCTTGAGTGGTAGCAAGTCTATATATCACTTCTGTTCCTATATCGTGTCCGTTGCCGGTGATAAGGTCTCTCAGGTACACCTGTATCTCGTTGGGATTGTTTCCCTGAGGGTCGGGAACAGCTTTCACTGTAGAATCAGGAGAACCAAAATATAAAACAAAATCTTTCGTTCCCCCTGTTTGAGCATTTACCACCATAGAAAGAGAAGTGAGAGGAGTCGTCAGCTGAGGGTCGGCGAAAAAGCCGAAATATGCCATTATCTTACCTCCGCAAGCCTAAGCATAGGTTTTTCCGTGAAGGTTCCTTCAAAAGAAAGTTTTAAGAAATCGTCACTCACTACTTCGAAATCTCCAGAAGGTGCAAGCGATACGTTTCCTCTGATTTCTAGTACTTGACCTTTGGGTGGATCCGCTACAAACCACAGCTGACCGTCTATAGAATACTTTCCACCTACGAGATAATCTTCTACATTCCAGGCGTCATGTTGATATTCGACCGTTATACTTGTGCCGTCGCTGATATTTCCGCCTTTTATGATGTATATTAAGCCCGCTGCGTAGTCTATTTCATAGTCAACGCCTTCCTTATAGGTTGTCGTACCGGCACTAACTATCGGGGCAGGATCTCTTTTTATGTTTCTGTTTGTTAAAGGAAACCACATACCTTGCTTAACTGTTACGGTATCCTGAACGGCAGTAGTAGAAGCTGCTACAGAGTTTGAAGCAGTTTTGACCGCTAAAAAGTACATCTCAAGGGCTTCTTTTTTGAGTTCGTCGACTTCAATCTCTATATTGAAATCCTGAGAGATAATAATCTCTGCATCTTTGACTTTGAGTCCTGTTCTCGTGGAGTAGTGTTCCTTTTTCTCTGTCTTGATTGAAAGCTTTCCGCTGGAGATATTACCAAAGTCTATATATCCGCTTTCACCTGCAGGCTTTAAAAGAAATTTTCCTCTTCCTATTGTGTACGCTTTTACTTCCACTTCTTCATACCTCCTCGAAGGTTTTTAAAAACTTGATGGTTTTGGTTCGATTTAGTTGTATGGTTCCTGAAGCTTTAGGAACAAAAATGTAGCGAGTTTTTTTACTCGTTAAGACCAGTATTTTTTGTGTCAAAAGTTCTTGGACACTTGTAGGTCCTACTACTCTGACCTGTTCGCTTCTGAGAGCCATCTCTTCAATTACCCCCAGGGAACAGCTACTCGCTCTTGAGTTCCACCGTCGTTAGAACAAATCACGTAAGTTTTTCCGTCAGGGAAAACTATCGTGTCGAAAATCGCTCCAAAGCTGTCGGGAAGCTCGTATACACTCGGAATCTCAGAAAGAACTTTTAAGTTAGAGTATGAAACGAGGAGTTTAGTAGCTTCAACAGTTGAGCCATCAAGATTAGGCTCCCTTCCTATAAAACGTTGAAAACTACCAGGAAGCCAAGACCAAGTTTTACCGTTGAAGTCAATCGCTTCCGCTACGCACACACCCGTATCTCTTATAAGTGCCCATCCTTTATTGTCGTAAGGTGTGAGTCCGAGCTCACATACTCCACTCCAGTCGGAAAATGTTCCTCCCGTATATGAGAGAAAAAGTACGATTTTGGAGTCTGCGTAAATATCAAGTCTTCCTCCGTTTGTAAGGTCTACTTTAGGACACTCAAAGGAATACAAAAAGTAGGAAGAAGTAAGACCGGTAGCAGGATCATACGCCTTTGCAGAACCTACTTTGAGATACCCGCTTGAGAAGGTAGAACTGTCAAGTACAAGTAGTTTCTTCCTGGTATTATCCTGCGTGTGAGGAGAAGATAAAACTACTTGGCCTGTGCTCGGACTACCCTCTAAGTTCCAGCCCGATAGCGAATAATCAACTTTTATTTGGGTTTGAGTTTTGTCGCAAG
>QNXQ01000140.1 GCA_003978875.1 Aquifex sp.
TATTCTCATATATATATATATATATATACAAATGCATCAACATAACTTTTTTACCTCCCCTTATTATTTTTTCTTTTTTTTTCCGTTTTCAACCACTAATTTGTATCTACCCTTACCTGGGCTTCCCTATATTGTCTAATATAGTGCCTGATTCAAAAGGGTAGCTTTGATAGAGCTAATTATGTAACATTTTTTACCTATATTATTCGTGACAGAATTACACCATCCCTGAAAAGATCAAAACTTTTAGTGCCTTTACACCAACGAATACCCAATAAAAGATAAGCTAATCTCAAGCTAATGGGCTCATACCCCGTAAATGAGAGTTCAACCTCTCTCTTTTTAATGACTTTTCCACTCTCCTATTTCTTCTTTTTTTTTACCCTAATTTCAGGAACTTTCCTAGCTATCTCTTCGCCTTCTTGATTCGGGGCCTGAATTGGCTTAGAGCTCAATCTCCTTTCTTTTATTCCCCTAATTACAATTAAAATAAATCCTTATTTTTCAGAAGCAGCTTTAAAATATTTTTTAATCCAAGCTCTAGCCTCCACACTAATCATTATATCCAGTTGCTTAATTTTACTTTTTCCCCTAGTATCCACATCCTTAATTCTTTTAGCTCTTCTACTCAAATTAGGAGCAGCACCTTTCCACTTTTGGTTTCCTCAAATTATAGAAGGACTCTCTTGACCACAAACCATTCTCCTGATAACCATCCAAAAATTCGCGCCCATATTTCTCATCTCTTACCTCTTAACTGCCCCAACCCCCACTCAAATCATCATCTTATCAGCTTCTCTATCCGCTATCGTTGGAGCCTTAGGGGGACTTAATGTTATAAAATTACGTAAAATTATAGCATTCTCCTCCATTAACCACATATCATGAATATTAATCGCCATATCCATTAATGACACAATATGACTAATATACTTTTTCTTCTATACACTCATTTCTTCATCTATTGTAATTCTATTTCACTTCATTAAAGCATTTCACCTTTCCGACCTACTCAACCTAAACTATTCAAAATCCCTTTACAGTTTAACTCTCCCCCTAAGACTTCTCTCCTTAGGAGGTCTTCCTCCATTTACCGGATTCGTACCCAAATGGATTATAATCCAAACTCTAATCTTTAACCAGATAATTTTTCCTCTATTTATTCTTCTTCTTTCTGCCCTAATCACCCTCTACTTTTATCTACGAATTCTAATTCCTTTTATTCTTCTTGTAAGTCCTAGTCTATCCTACAATATTAAATATCTCCCTAATACTTCACTCTCCTTCTTTCTCCCCTTTATCGTCTTTTTTAACTTCCTAGGACTTTTGTTACCCTTTCCATTTATCTCTATATAAGATTTTAAGTTATTTAAACTGGAAGCCTTCAAAGCTTTTTAAAAAAGTAAACTCTTTTAAATCTTAAGTTCCAGTGCATTTACACATCTCTAGATTTGCAATCTAATGTTATTATTTTTACTATAGAACCTGATAAGAAAGTTATCAACTTGTTAATAAATTTACAATCTACCGCCTTATCTCAGCCACCTTATCATGCTACGATGATTCTTTTCTACAAATCATAAAGACATTGGTACATTATATTTCATCTTTGGAGCTTGAGCAGGAATGGTAGGAACATCATTAAGTTTAATCATTCGAGCCGAACTAGGTCAACCAGGCACCTTTATCGGCAACGACCAAATTTACAACGTCGTAGTTACAGCTCACGCTTTCGTTATAATTTTCTTTATAGTTATACCAATTATAATTGGAGGATTCGGTAATTGACTAGTTCCCTTAATGTTAGGAGCCCCTGATATAGCTTTCCCACGTATAAACAACATAAGATTTTGACTTCTCCCTCCCTCTTTAACTCTACTCCTAATAAGAGGATTAGTAGAAAGGGGAGTTGGTACCGGATGAACAGTTTACCCTCCATTAGCCGCAGCTATCGCCCACGCCGGAGCATCTGTAGATATAGCAATTTTCTCGCTCCATCTAGCCGGTGTGTCCTCGATCTTAGGAGCCGTTAATTTTATAACAACTGTTATCAATATACGATCTTTTGGCATAACCATAGATCAAATACCATTATTTGTCTGATCTATCTTCATTACAACTATTCTTCTACTTTTATCCTTACCCGTTTTAGCAGGTGCCATCACTATACTTCTCACTGACCGCAATTTAAATACTTCCTTCTTTGACCCGGCTGGAGGAGGAGACCCCGTTTTATACCAACATTTATTTTGATTTTTTGGCCACCCCGAAGTTTACATTTTAATTCTCCCAGCCTTTGGTATAATCTCACACATTGTAAGTCAAGAATCAGGGAAAAAAGAATCTTTTGGAACCTTAGGTATAATTTACGCCATATTAGCAATCGGGATCTTAGGATTTATCGTGTGAGCCCACCACATGTTTACAGTTGGAATAGATGTAGACACTCGAGCTTACTTTACATCTGCTACAATAATTATTGCTGTACCAACCGGAATTAAAATTTTCAGTTGATTAAGTACTCTCCACGGAACCCAAATTAACTACAGTCCTTCAATAATATGAGCCTTGGGATTTATTTTCCTATTCACTGTTGGAGGTTTGACCGGAGTAGTTCTAGCCAATTCATCAATCGATATAATCTTACACGATACTTATTACGTTGTAGCTCACTTTCATTATGTCCTATCTATAGGAGCTGTATTCGGTATCTTTGGAGGTATTGCTCACTGATTCCCTCTTTTTACTGGCCTGTCTTTAAACCCTAAATGAATAAAAATCCAATTTCTAATTATATTTATTGGTGTAAACACTACATTTTTCCCTCAACATTTTCTTGGACTTAGAGGTATACCTCGACGATATTCAGACTATCCAGATGCTTTTACAACCTGAAATGTTGTATCTTCCATAGGATCCATAATTTCTTTTACCGCAGCCCTAATAT
>QNXQ01000095.1 GCA_003978875.1 Aquifex sp.
CCCCGTTAGGTTAGGTTAGGTTAGAATTTATCTAACCCAACCTAACCTAACCTCGATTCCCCTCCAAAAACTTTTTATATATTTTAGCCTATGAAAAAAGTAACTATAATTTGATTTCCCAAAATCTTGTTGTTATCAGTGAATGCACAATGGAAATTATCAGTTGAGATAAGTAAGAAAAGTAAGTTCTTCCGTCGGTATTTATGCCATATTAGCCCATAATATTTCTATAGATTCTGTTTCTCGTCTTAAAGATGACATTCTTACCTCAAAAGTTCCTCTCTCCATCCTGAAGTGTGCTTTGAACTCTTGGTTATTATACAGTGGAATAGTGTGCTCAACGTAGTCCTCCACCCTAGTTGGTTGCTGGCGCCTCTCCTATTCCTCTTGAACTAATCTTTGTAGCATTTCACCTCTCTGTACCACCATAACCACTGCAGCTTCCATTTCATGCTCTGTTGCAAGGAGCTCGTCGGCCAGGACAGCTAGTGATGCTTGATAAACGTCGTCAGGAAGATCAGCGTACACCATCTTGCTGTGAGTGAGACGCCGTTACCATAGCAACGATGAGGCTTTGTTTACTTTGACTGAGAGGCGCACAAAAGCGTTTGATAGTGGGTGCCGGGTGGTCTGGGCGCCCGAGACGTCCCGAGTTGCCTTCTCAAACGCAGCCCTGGTGCCCTGTCTGCCTTTATAGGGTTAGCGTACATCAGCCTTGTGCACCAAATACTCCGAATTCACTGGTATAGGTGGAAACTACTAGTGTTTTCGTTCGTCCCTGCCCTTCTGTCATCAACGGTAGGGA
The DNA here is from genome assembly GCA_003978875.1 of Aquifex sp. Lineage (GTDB taxonomy): Bacteria > Aquificota > Aquificia > Aquificales > Aquificaceae > Aquifex. The sequence continues at coordinate 806 of QNXQ01000095.1, forward strand.
TAAAGTCTTCCCATGTGTTTGCCGTTCGTGGCATCTCGCACACTCCTAGCACTATCATCTCGGAGTTGAGTTAACTGTGGGGCAGGGTGTACTTCCTTCAGAGAAGAGAACAGCACGCTCCTTTGGGACGGGTTTCGGATAGGTAGGGTTGTCAAATGTGGACCCCCTGGATCAATCGGCTGGGCACATGTCGGCTGGGGCCACGTTGTCATGGTCAGGTGGGTGCCGCAGTGATCGGGCATACTTCCCCCACTACTCCTGGGGCTATTGAGTTGCCGCATTTAATTTGGTTGAAAAATCCTGTTTGGCGTTTTATCATTTGAGCGCCAGTTTACTGTCATTTGGGCGAAATCAGTATAAGGCAAAACCGGGTTAGGTGTTGTAAAATAGTTTGACATTCTACAAGTGGTTTGTCACTGCGAACTTGCTGAATGGAAATTAAGAGTAGTCTGATTGACGTTAAGCACGTCACCTTAAGATTGAGCTGCTCATTCCTCTGTCAACATTACAAGCACCATGGAAAGTAAGCCTCTCAGAAACAGGACCATGGAAAGCAAACTCTCAGAAACAAACAAACAAAAAAAAGCTTAGAATTTGATGTTATCTTTTCGGGTTGACAAGACACTGAAAAATAGTGATATTTCACGGTGGTGTACAAGCAACAAAAACAAATGTAAAGCCCGAATTATAACTGATAACAGCGGAAAAACAATTGCAAAAGCTATGACTGAGCATAACTATCCAAGAACTAGTAAAAAAACAAAATATTCGAAGCACAATAACAGTTACCGTGCAAGTGAAAATATGTGCAGATTCAGACATAAACGAAAATATAAATGTCAAAGATCTTACTGCACTTACTACATATTCCTTATTTTGAAGGTGGAGAAACATAGATTGACTTTCGTTAAGTGGCTTGTCATGACTGACATGATTACAGTTATTTAAAACTAACAAGGCTAAGTTTTTCGTATAAGTGAAGTGCGGAATACATCAATATGGAGCTTAATTTGTCGCCCAAGTGAAGTCATTACTGGCGCCCAAATTAAATGTATTTTTCGCCTAAAAGAAGCTCGCATTCGCCAAATGAAATGCGCCCAAATTGCGTGCCGTCGAGCCCCAACATTCAACAGCCTACCGCTATGCTGGTGGTGGTTGGGGACTGGAAGTAAAATTTGTTTTATACTGATGAATACGTCGTGTTCTTTCCTGTCTTCCCTCTCCCCGAAGCCCGCTCGTTCCCAGGTTTCTCCTCTCGGTCTTTCATCATCGCCACTCTGGAGCCTAAGCTTCTAATGGCACAAAGGGTCTTCTCTCCCCTCTGCCTCGACTCCTCGGTCTAGTAGATCTCGATGTAAGGGTCGCAGGCAAGAATCGAGCAAATGTTCTGGATCTCAGACCACCTCGTTCTGAAGCATGTTCTGGTAAATTTGAGTCAACCCCGTATGAAAAATGCTCAGTGGTCAAGTTATTGAGTGGTTTGTTAATCACCTTCCATAATATTTTTGGCGTCCACCGTGATTTTACTTAAGCTTGTGTTAGTGAGGCGAAGGTATCTCCATAGGGGGATGGCAGACTTTTAATGGAGGTTTCATCCCTAGACGAAAGTGCCCTTCTCTGTGCTCTATCACCTGTGCCTGGAATTGAGGTACCCTGTGTAATGCCAGGAATTACTTAGCTGACAAGATTCAGTATAATTTAATAATATTAACCATCACTCTTACCCCGTAAAGAAGAGGCGCAATACCCCACGAACTAGTTCCCCTCTCGTTGTTTACAAATTATAAAGTTTAGTTAAAACTTAACCCCAACCCCTTAAAAGTCTAGCAAGTTACTTAACTTTTTTTTTTTTTCACACCAAAAATCGTCTTTTCTTTTGACCTAGATAGTTGTAATAAAAAAATTAGGAATACCTATTTTCTTCCTGCGCGGAGTAACACGGGCGTCCCTCGCCCCTTCTTGCTGCCCGTGCACCTTCCGCCATGTTGGAATATAAGGTATGTGTTCCTTATCCGCAATTATTAGGCAAAGTTGACGGTAGCCATTTCTCCAGTTATGGTCATTTAGTGAATGAATCCTTAAGCATTAAGATGAGGTCACTTAAGCCTTGAAAGTTTGATAGATAACT
>QNXQ01000158.1 GCA_003978875.1 Aquifex sp.
TAAAAACTTCGTTTTGTGTATTATTAGTAGTAGTCAAAAACTTTAGGAGGTGGGTAAGAGATGGCTGTGTTAACCGATGACATTAAGAAGGACATAGCTTTAATTTACGTGGGGGTGTTTGGGAGAGCGCCTGAAGGCGAAGGGTTAAAGTACTGGGAAATGAAGCAACAGATTTACGGATGGGATCTCAGGACACTCGCGGAAAATATGTATCAAGCTGCGTTCACCTACTCTGGGTATGAAAGACTTTCAGACTCTCTTATACTCGTGACGGAAGTTTACAAGAACGTTTTTGGTAAAACTTACGAAGATGATCCTGAAGGGATAGCTTACTGGGTAAGGCAGCTTGAAGAAGGGAACGTAACGCCTGGCAAGCTCATAGCGGACATACTTTACGCTGCTGTAACTCAGTATCCTGATGATCCTGCGACGAAAACTCTTCTGAACAGAGCGGAAGTTGCGGTTTACGTGGCCCAGAAGGTACAGGATCCTGACATAAACAAGGATGGGAAAGTGGATGACAACGACTTTCAGGTATTCAAGAACTTCATAGCGGATGTAACGGACGATAGGACAACGGTTGACGCTGCAAAACAGCACGTGGATGAGGTAGTAGGGGGACCAGTAAGCAACGTAATCCAGATGACCACGGGTCCTGACAACATCGTGGGGACACCTGGAGACGATATCATAGTTGGAGCTGTATACAGCAGGTCTGAGACTTCCACCTATCAAACGGGTGACATAGTTGACGGTGGGGATGGAAACGATACCCTGCAGGTTTCAATAGCATCGGACTTTAATGGTGGTGCGGCGGGTGCACGTATACCTCTCGTTACAGTAAAGAATGTTGAGAAGGTAGTATTTTATGACAATTTAGGTGTAAATATTCCCTTGGATCTTTATCAAGGTGTTCAGGAGATATACGTGAAAAACAGTTCTACAGGCGCAAGTAGCCTACAAAACATACCTCTCAATGTGAAGGTATACCTGGAAGGCACAGGAGGGTTTAACTTAAACTACGATGGAACGGCTGGAAACAATGACAGCGTTGAGGTTAACCTAAAGAATGTAGGTGTTTCTGCGGAAAGCCCATCGGCTATAACGGGAATGGAGGGAGAAATAGAACACGTTAAGTTTGTGGTATCTGGAAATAATTACATTGCGTATGGTGAAACAGGTACCAATGATAATGCTACGCAAGACATAACGATAGTGGGGCAGGGGAATATAGACATAGCGCTTATGGATATAGGTGATGCTAATCCGAATGCTGCTGGACAGCAGTTTACCCTTGATGCTACGCAAGTAGAGGGGAATGTTACTGTTAGGGATGTGGACTTGGTTGATATAGCAACCGCTGAGATAACATACAAGCTTGGGGGAGGAGATGATACGGTAGTTGCAGGAGTAATAAATCCTGGAGTTAATAACACTTACGGTATACAGGATGACGTGATAATAGGCGGGGAAGGAAATGATAAGCTTATATTCTGGGCTGATTACAACGTGGCAAAGACTACGTTTACATATGACGACGTGAATGACGATTCCTTGCAGGGGATAGAAGAAATAGAGGTTTACAATGGAACGCATGCACACAACGTGAACATAAACTTGGACAAGCAAACTGAAGGGTTCAAGATAACGCTTGGAGTGGGTAATGACGTGCTTGTAGGTTCAAGAGGGGATGATGTTATAGATGCGGGTAAAGGAAACGATATCATAGAGGGTGGAAGGGGTAGTGATACTATCACCACTGGAGATGGTAATGACGTCGTGATACTTGACTCTCCATTCGCTGCGGTGGATAAAATAACGGACTTCGCTGCAGGAAAGGATATCCTCGTAGTAAGCCTTACAACTGAAAATAATGTAGGAGCTGTTGCTAACTTTAAGTTTAGTAGTCCTAATGGATTGGATGCAAAGTATACGTTTAAAGTTACAATTGGATCAACAATTTTTTACGCTGCTAATATAATCCTCAGTAAGACAAGTAATCACTTTTTATTTATTAGCCCAGCTCCAATAAGAATACCGTTTCCTGCTGGTACAATTATTTCTCAAGTTCTCGTCTTGTTATCAGTCACTGGTTGGAATGTAATTTTCACGGGAACAAAAGTCATTTTCGATGAGGCCAACAACAAGATAGTGATTAGGGGAACAGAAGGTAATGGAACGCTCACTCTTTCTAAATTTCGTGTGGGAATTGTAAATACAGGAATTCTCTTTTTCTACGACAGAGAAGACCATAAGTTAATGCTGTATGGTTTACGAGTAAATACAGATGGAGATTCTGCGCTAGAATTGAGGGTATTCACTTCCAGAACCATAGCTACAATTACTATGTCAAGTGGGGTCCTTGACGATGGTAGTATTTTCATTTTGTAGCGTGATCTTTTACTCTTTATTTTAATATTTTAGCTATGCTGGTTAATTTAAGATCTTTATTTAAAAGTGGTAAAGTAGGTGAGTTTATAGAAAAGGTTCAAGAGTTTGAAGAGGAATTGAAAAATTCAGATGAGGGTTTAATCCTAATAGCTTTAAAGGATACCTTAAAACAGGACTTGGAAAAGGCAAGAAATATTCTGGAAAAAGTAAAGGAAAGTTCTTTAAGCTCCGCACAGGCGCTGTCAGATCTGGGGCTTGCTCACTTCCTCCTTGGAGACTTTGAAAAAGCGGAGAAGATCCTGAAAAAGGCTTTAAAGTTCCCTGACGTTGACGATGCTCTTTATGCGCGCCTCGGGGCACTTTACTACGCTCAGGGAAAGCTTGAAGAAGCTGAGCACTACTGGGAAAGGGCTCTCTCTTTAAATCCCGAAAGGGCGGAAATTCTCTACAACCTCGGGGTTCTTCACCTGAACAGGGGAGAACTTGAAAAAGCACTGGACTACTTTAGCAGGGCTCTTAAAG
>QNXQ01000134.1 GCA_003978875.1 Aquifex sp.
GTCAAACGTTAGCTAATGGTGCTATATACCCGGTTCTTCAAAACTTTGGTACGGAAAATTCTTTGCTTATTCAGAAGTTTATAGAAATTTCCGAATTTATCAATAAAAAAGAGTTTCGTGATAAAGATCCGATTAAAGAGATAGCAAAAAAGATTTTCAGTATTTACGACTATGTTCCTGAAGATTACGCTATAAAGAATTGGCTGGATGAAATGAAAAAAGCTTACAAGTTCGAGGACAGGATTGATAGTTATATGCCTAATTCAAGGCATATCTTCCGTTTTTTGCTGGAATACACGAAGAATATTCACATTTTCTACCAATACCTGACAGGAATGGCTCTAAAAGAAGGTTTTAAAATGGAAGATTTATTCTCGATGTTCTTGAAATTCGTAAACTTGTTCCAGCTTTACGTGGTTGAACTGCCTACGTCTAAAGGGACATCCATTGTCGTAAAGCCAATGATGCTTTTCCATAAGCCCCCCAAGTGTAATGTTATTCCTTCGCATCATCTGATTGGTTTCTCAGTATCTGAGGATACAGGAGCAAATAAACCTACCAGAGTTTACACAAGGTTAAATGATTTAACTACAAATCTAATAGGACAATCTTCTCAGCTTTTATTAGGTGAGATTCTTGTTTCTAATACAGTAGTTGCACCCGAAGAATTGGAAAAGATAAGACTTATTAGACTGGCAGAAGATACAGGTATTGGTACTTATGATGAATTAAAAGATAAGGATATACATGAGATTGCCGGACTTGTTTTTAAACATATGTCTGTTTTCGGCACAAATCCTAAGATTACGTTAAACCTAAACAAGGAGACAACGGAAGAAGAAAAGAGTAGAGGTATTATTCCATACTTCTACGATGTTCCTCCTGCATTATCTGAAGGGTTGAAGTCTTTATCGTCATATAATGCCTGGCTTCTCCTAAAAGAGCTGGCTTTAAACCAGTTCTATTTTATTAGAGGCCAATATAGTCAGGCTTCTATAACCTTGGTGTTCAATCCTTTTTTAATTCCCGGACATACTGTGATGTTTTCTGATGGGATGCACAAGTACTTCGGTTTTGCAACTAGCGTTTCACATTACATCAGCCCCTCAGGTGCTTATTCAAGCGTTTCATTGATAAATTTTTCTAGAATAGACGAAACTAATGGAAATGACATATTCACTGAATACGTCTCGGTATTTGAGCTGGTAGAAGAGGGAGACCATATGGTAACATGGGATGATGAACATTTGAAAAAATATTACAAAGAATTATTCGATACAGATCTGGCAACTGTTGAAACACTAGATGAAATGGAAAAGCTTAAAGGAAGTGATTTGGAAGAGCTGATAGTAGGTACATACAATAAGTTTTGGTATAGGCCTCTGTATAAAGATTATAAACAAAGCAAGATAGATTCTCATATACAGGAAATGGTTGCGAACTTTGTTAGTTCTATTGTTAGAAGTTCACAATTTTAAACATGAATGAAACAGAATTAATGGACATTTATCTGGCTTGGCAAGCTCACAAGAAACCTGAACACTTTGAGAAGTTATATAAAGCTTTTGAGCCTACTATCCAACACATGATTAGCAAGTGGAATGCTAACCTTGATCCTCGTACTATGAAAAGTCTTGCTAAGGTTCAATTCCTCAAGGCATTGGAAACTTATGATCCTGATAAAGGAACGGCTCTCGGTACACACGTTTACAACTATCTACAAAAACTTTCCCGTTATTCGATGTCCTACGGGGAAACCGTAAGAATGCCTGAAAATCTAAGGTTGAAAGTCGGATCTCTTTTGGATGCTATAAACAAACTTAGAGAAAAACTCGGTAGGGATCCTACAATAGATGAACTTGCAGATGAGCTCGCTTGGCCGAAGAGGGAAATAGAAAGAATATTCAAATACATGTATGAAGAGAAAGCCGAAGGTAGTCTGGAAATGCCAGCGGCGGCTGATATTTACACACCTAAAGAGGCTGCTATTGAAAGCATCTACAGAAAACTCTCTGCGGAAGAAAAGCTTGTTTTCGAGCATCTAACCGGATACGGTGGTAAGCCTATTCTTAAGGCTAAGGACATAGCTAAAAAATTAGGAGTGTCTCCTGCTCAGGTATCTAATATTAGGAAAAGAATAATAGAGAAGTTTGAAAAAGAACTGGAAGGACTTGAGTTGTGAACATTTCTGAGTTTATAGTAGACCTTTTTCCCTCAATACCATTTTAATAATGCCTTTGTTTATTATACATTCATTGTCCCATCTTTCCTTGCCGCACTTTTTACATCTATATTTATAGACGTATATCCTACCGTATTCACAATGTGTAAAAGAGCTTTTGATTGAATCTATTTCAACCCAATCATGGTGGCATATATTTCTTAATAGTTTCTTTAATATACTTATCATCTTTACATCACCTCAAATTTTGCTTGGACTATAACACCTGGTAAATTTTGAACAGTTCAATATCTTTTTCTGTTAATCTAAACAATTTTCTTTCATCAAATGTTTCTACTAATTCTTCTGAAAACCTTCTTGCTTTGTCTTGTAAAACTGCCGGCATACTGGAAGGAGTTAATAAGAATATACTGTTTCTAAGTTCTTCTATCCTGTAACCTATTCCTTTATCCATTTCTTTAGGGAAATAGTTCTTCAGATATGTCCATTCATCCAATTTCAAAATGGAAAATACAAAAGTTCTGTGCTTTTCAACCCAGTAAATATCCAAGAATGATCCGACTATTACCTCAAACTTAAAAACCTTATCTTCGGATACATTTGTTCTACATTTTGGACAGTACTGAAGTTCTGCTGAGTTTATCTTCAAAACGAAGGCATCTATTACACTAATCATATACTCTATCAAAATTTTAGGTGCGTGCTTCCAACCCTTTTTGGATA
>QNXQ01000021.1 GCA_003978875.1 Aquifex sp.
TGCGGATTCTCTAATGTATCGTTAATCATTTTTTTATAGGTTTTGTAATCAGGTATAAATCCGAATACTTCCTTCCATTGCTTTTCATGAACACCTATCTTCCACTCGGGTAGCGATTTTTTCTTTAGCTCCTTGATAATCTTGTCCCAGAGTTTTGTTTTAACGTTAAACATCAAAAATTCCTCAACAACCTCGTATTCTTTAGCCCTTTCAAAAACACTCGGAGGAATACCTGTCAAACTTTTCACAGGAGACGCTCTAAACTGAAACTCCCTCTTGAGCTGTTTGTCTTCTTCTATGAGTTTTTCGAGCTTCTCAATCTTTTTCCGAGAAGTTGACTTTATTCTCTTTAGATACGCAAACTCGTTCTTCACTACGGTTGCTAAACTTCTACAGCTGTGATGATTCGGAGGCATAAACCTATCCCAGAAAGGGTCATCTTTCGGCCGAACAACTCCATCCAAAGACTTACACAACTTCGTAGTCCTCTCATCCAGAATAGCGTTGTAAACCAGATACTTTACAGTCTTTGCTTTTGTAATTTGTGCCCACCTTCCCGCATTGTAAGCGGTTAGGAAATTGTTCCTCGCATGAACCTCAAGCCAGTAAGGATTTCTTTCAGATATCCCTATCTTTTCTAACGTTTCATCTAAAAACCGCATCACATCCGAAATGGTTTCCCCTCGTTGTAAAGCTTTTATGTACCTTTCTTTTATCCTATTTATCACGTCCAAAGAAAACACCCTTGCAATCGTAAAAGCTCGGAATTTAAGCTCTTGAGAGAGCCTGTCAAATTCATCTCTGGTCATGGGAACCAGTGAACGCATGAACTTGATGGCTTCCTCAAAGGGAATCTCAAAAGAGCCGGCAACGTTAGAAAACTCTTTTTCTTCCCCCGCTTGCTTTAAAGTGTGTAGCCTTCCTAAATAATTCCCCATCATCAGGTTTACATACAAAGCCCTCATAAAGCTCCTGCTGTCCTGAGGATGAAGATACTTTAGCCTTTCAATTGAGCCGAGCCTTTGAACTACCGCCCTGATGTCGTTAGAAAGTCTTACCGCTAAAACCTCTCTTATTTGCTTGTAAACCTGTTCTGCTTCCGCAAAGAAGAAAACCTCAATCGCTCTTATTTCCTGCGTTTTGATGTTGTTTGCAGGGTCAAGGATGTCCCTGAGTTCAAGGTTTATGGTTTCCATCTATTAACAAGCTCCGTAAAAAGCCCTTTCAAACTTGACAGGTGTAAAGTTTTCATATTTCCAAGACCCAACTTCAAAAATTGATGCTAAAACCTTCTGACGTAGACATCTCTCAGGAAAAGGCGGAGCTAAGGGAAAAGTGGAAACAGTTAACGGGAGTGTATCCGCTTCCATCTTATCCCGAAGACTTCATTTTAGATATCATCCTCTACAGGGATTTAGTTCTTTTGAATTACGTAAACGAGCGGTTCCTCTCCCAGTTCTTAGCCTATGCAAAGGGAGAAGATTTAGACAGACTGGCGGAGCTCTACGGAATAAAAAGGCTTCCTCCCAGACCCGCAATAACTACCTTAAGGTTTGCTCTTTCAAAACCTATAACAATCCCAAAAGGAACAAAGGTAGCTTCCAAAACAGGAGTAATATTTGAAACAATTCAAGAAGTAAGCGGAGATACCCAGATAGAAGTCCAAGCCTTTTGCTCTCAGACAGGTTCAATCGGAAACGGCTTTCTGCCCGGAGAAATATCCATCCTCCTTGACCCGATAGAAGGAGTTCTAAAAGTGGAGAACATTACCATCTCCACGGGGGGAGCGGATACTGAAAACGATGAAAGGTTTAGAGAAAGAATAAGGCTATCTCTTGAAAGATTTACGAATGCGGGAAGCAGAGAAGCTTACATTTACCACACAAAGACGGTTCACCAAGACATAGAGGATGTTTCTGTGTTTTCCCCGCAACCGGGAGTTGTGAAAGTGGTGTTTTTGCTAAAGGAAGGAGAAATTCCTGACACTCAGATGATAAACCTCGTTAAAAGGCACCTATCCGATGAAAAAGTAAGACCCCTCACAGACAAAGTAATAGTCTCAGCTCCGATGATTCTGAACTATGACATCAATCTTACTTACTACATTCACAGAAAAGACTCAGCTCTTGTGTCTCAAATTCAAGAGAGAGTAAACAAAGCAGTTCAAGAGTTTGTGAACTGGACAAAGAGCAAGATAGGAAGGGATGTTCTACCCGAAGAGCTCATCAAAAGAGTAAAAGACGCAGGAGCCTACAGAGTAGAAATTCAAGCCCCTCAATACCTTCAAGTAAACCAAGACCAGGTGGCTCAGGCTCAAAATGTTTCCATCAATTACGGGGGACTGGTAGATGATTGAAATAGTTAAAACAACCGAAGAACTTCAAGAAAACCTTAAAGTCATAAAACAAATACTCGAAAGGATAATAGCGGTTGGAGAAGTCGTAGAAATAAATCCTCGGACTCATAGAGTAAGGGTAAAACTTAAAGGGAGGCAGAATGTAATAACGGATTATCTCCCTGTGTTAGTTCCAATGTCTTATAAGGATAAGGTTTACGCACTTCCCAAAGTAGGAGACACGGTCCTATGTGTGTTTCTTCCTTACGGAATAGAAGACGGATTTGTGTTAGGGAGCTTTTATACTTTAAATGACGAAAAACCCGCCAATGATGAAAACATTCACGTGGTAGAGTTTGAGGACGGAACAAGGATTGAGTATAGTCCATAAAAAAGCCAAAATCTTGAAAATTTGTTCTAAATGATACTATAATTTATTTCTGTGAAGGCTAAAGAGGTTTTGGAACTTCTAAGAATCTCAAGACCAACTTTAGCAAGGTTAGTCAAGAGAGGTGAGATAAAAGTTAAGAAATTACCTAATGGAAGATTGGA
>QNXQ01000144.1 GCA_003978875.1 Aquifex sp.
TATTGGACTGTTTACCTGAGTGTGACTTACTGGACTTACTGACACCACTTTGGAACACACACACACACACACACACACACACACACACAAGACCTTTAATGCAAGTAATGGAGAGTCTGAGCCACGAATATGTGTGTGTGTTGCCTATCATGTGAAGAACTCTCCAGGTTTACGTACACTCTTAAGCTTACAGTGTATTGGTTAGTGTTAAATTACTCCTGTTTGATAATTGTCTTAGTTATTTTTGTATTCTCTGTCAGGGTTCTGTTCGGCGTTCTTTTATCTATCTCTTCTTTTTTTTCCTTTAGTAAATTTGTTTGTTTATTGATTGAATTGTTTATATCGCGGTGCCGTAAAAGTACGATAGTTTTCATTTCTCTTGGGTGTGAACTGTATTTTTATTTTTATTTTATTTTTTTGTATCAATTTTGAGACTTTTCCTCTCCCTCTATCGACTTTTTATTTATTTATTTATTTATTTTTTTTGAGTGTAAAAAGAGTCGCTTTTCAGAAAGAGTTTTGAAAAGATGTATTCCCGGAAACGTCATTTTTGCGAAGTTTCTAAAAAAATAGCAGTTTTATTTTTTATTTTTTTACTTTACCCTTTTCTTTTCCCCCATTGGTTGGGTGTGAGGTCATAAGAGGGCTCGTGTTATTACCTTTTTTCCCCACATTTCTTCACCCTGGGGTAGAATAACATCTTTTTTATGCCTCGTAAGTTGCTAGAAGATTGGTGTTACGCAAGGTGGTATTATGGAGGCTGGGTTTATCACACGAAACTTAGATGGGAGCAATAAATGGTGAACAGACGGGAGTGAGGGAGAGTTATGAGGCTATGTTGCGGGGAAGGGAGAGGTGAGGGAAGGAGAGAGAAGCGTGTGAGGTAATGGAAGCTTGAGAGACGAGAGAAAGAAGGTAAAATGAGGAAGGAATATGGAGTGAGCTAGGCCGCGGGGAGGAATATGAGGAGTGATGGATTTTTTTACTCTTATCATGAGGCCAACGAGTCCAGTTTAGCATGAGTTGTGAGGAGGAATGGTGAGTGTAGGACTGTGTTATGAGGTTACGTCTGAAGGAATGCCTGCAGGAGGGCGAGTAGTAGCAGGACGAATGCAATGTTGTTCCCGTATTGTTATTTGAAAGTTCTTTTGAGATTCCATTCGTTCCCTGCTTCCATAGAGAGAGAAAGAGAGTGTTACGTCTTCCTTAACTTGGTGGGAACAGTGTAGGGTGTGTAGCCGTGCTGTGAGGTGCTGTGGGACTCGTCAAAACACTCGTCCAGTTGGTCTGTGGATAGAAGTCCTCATTATTCTATCCCAAGCGAAGGCCGGTAGAGTTAGTAGCGATGGTGTGGTGGCCTTTGGGGGAAATCTGAAGGGCCTGTGTGTGTAGGGTGTAGTGTGTTTAGTGTGTCGCCGCCGCCTACCTTGCCTATTCAGGTATCGCAATTAGCTAGTCAAGCCGTAGTCACACGAGGCGACTTTACTCGCCGCTACTGCAGTAGCTGCGACTGGTAGCCGCCTAGTCGCCAAGTGTGACCGGTTAGTCGTCACTAGCAAGTCCAACTGGCGACTAAAAATACTCGCAGCTACTAAAGTTAAACATGTTCAACTTTGCTCGCCGGTAGCGCGCGATTTCATGATCACGTGACCTAGTCGCGGCTACTAGTAGGTCCATAGTCGCTTCATGTGACCATGCAGTCGCGCAGTGACCACCACCGAGTCAGCTATTGAGTTTGTTTTCCCACGTATGAAATATGACAGACAAACAAGTTTTGAAGTGGTCAGGGGATGAAATCATTAGATTTTTGGACATTTATAGAAAATATGAAGGTTTGTGGGATACAAACAATGAAAACTACATGAAGAGAAATGCGAGGGAGCACAGTTTTAAAAGTTTAATTAACGAACTGATTGAGGCTGGTGTTGAGATTCCTGGCGAAGAGACTCTGAGGAAGAAAATAAAGAACTTGATATATGGAGCCAAAGCATCATAAATTGCTGTCAATACATTGGGTAAAAAACCAGAGATTGTATAGTGTGGCACTCTGAACAACAACCCAAGTGAATGCAAGCTATCACCACTTGCCATGTACCGTAGTGCTATTTCCAGTTTGGTCTTGCACGGAATTGCCATTCTCATAACACTATCTTGTTTTTTTATATTTCTGGTGTAATCATATCAAGCAACTCCTCAAACTTCACTGAATTAATACGCAAGACGTTCATGTAGCCAGTTGGGTCTTCTGCAGCCAATTCTCTCAACAGATTGGTAGATGCTCCCAATTTCTCCCTTCTGGCTATCCACTCCCTTACCCACTTTCTTTTTCTTTTGAGTTCCAAGTTCGTCCAACAGTTCTTGTCCCATTTCGGCACATGCTAACCGGATTAATCGGTTTAAAACCTGGCGCCTTACCCTTCACATGTCTGCGCTCTGCACAAGAGGCACGGGACTACTAGACTCCTAGATGGGCGGGTAGTCGAGTCGTTAGTAAAGTCGTCTGGTACATACGGATATGGCAAAGGCCAATAAAACTCGCCGCCCTTTTCTAACACTTTCCGCCTCTTGGCCTCGTACATCTTGGACATCACGTAAATTATAACCGCTGTAGCCGTGGTTATAACCACGGTCGGTATAATAATACGCTTTACCACTTGATACTTAGCCATCGTGCGAACAGTACCATAAGTTCGTTATCGTTATTCGCTATAGCCCTTAACTTCTCGGCGTGCTTCCTGTACTTCTCTTCCTTAGTTATGGCATATAACTTCTCGTTCTCGTCGGCTAATTTCAGTATCTTCTGCTTAAACCTCTTGTACGCTATAAGTTGGGCTATGGCGTATAAAAACTTGGCCGTAGGCTCTACCCACTGGAAGGTTA
>QNXQ01000042.1 GCA_003978875.1 Aquifex sp.
GGTTCAATTGTTTGACCAATCAATCTTTCCGTTTGCTGTAAAGCTATGGCATTGGCAGACCTAGGAGTATACACCAGTTTCACTTTTTCTACCTCAACAGGAGAAGGCGTTAAAGTGGTCGGTAGGCCAGGATTTGGAGTTACTTTGATAACTAGGTTAACCTGCTGCGGAGAAATAAAAAATGCATCACAAATTCCATCTCCGTCTATATCTTGCCATTTAATTATGTCCGCTTGAACTTCCGATGGGTCTACAGATGCGTAAATTATAACGCTGTCAAGTTCTCCTTCTGTATTTCCTCCTCCGCAGGAATATAGAGAAAGTAAAAGGGTAAACCCTGTTATAATAGCTTTTATCTTCACCTTTCCCTCCGAATCTTTGTTTCCTAATATATCTTATGTAAAATTATAGCTCTTATAGAACTTTTCTAAATTCCAAAAAGATTTATGACGTATTAAAATAACTATCCTTCATGAAGCCTGTAATCAGGTTTTCCGAACTATATGAAGTTAAGAAGCTACTTAGGAAGACAAGACTTCATACTGTATGTGAAGAGTCCAGATGTCCTAACATATCGGAATGTTTTGGTAATAAAACGGCTACCTTTATGATTTTGGGAACTCATTGTACACGCAGATGTGCATTTTGTAATGTAGAAAAGGGATTTCCACAAAAGGTAGACCCAAAAGAACCCTATAGACTCCTTGAGGCTGTAAAAGTCTTGGGATTAAAGTACGTTGTAATAACTTCTGTAACGAGGGATGACCTTCCTGATGGGGGAGCTCAACATTTTGCCGAATGTATAAAAGTTCTGAAAAAGAATATTCCCGACATAAAGGTAGAAGTTTTAATTCCTGACTTCAGAGGAAATAGAACTGCTCTTGAGACAGTTTTAGCTCAAAAGCCTGTCGTGCTTAATCACAATATTGAAACTGTGCCGAGGTTGTATCCTACAGTAAGGATAGGAGCCGACTACAGGAGAAGCTTGGAAATTTTAAAATGGAGCAAAGAAATAGACAGAAACATTTATACAAAATCTGCAATAATTGTAGGGTTTGGGGAAAAGAAAGAAGAAATAATTAAAACTATGGAAGACTTAAGAGAAGTTGATTGTGATTTCCTCGTAATAGGACAGTATTATCAGCCTTCTCTCAAACATCATCCAGTAGTTAAGTACTACACAGAAGAGGAGTTTAAAGAATTAGAAGAAATAGCCTATAACTTGGGCTTTAAATTTGTAGTGAGTAAACCAAATGCAAGAAGTTCTTACAAGGCATTTGAAAGTCTACTTAGCACATAGCTCTCAAGAGAATAAAACTTTTTTTCTTCTTCTCCGCCTTTTTCGTGGTCGTAACCCAAAAGGTGGACTATGCCATGTACGAGGAGTCTTTTAACCTCTTCTTCTAAAGTTTGTCCGAATTCTTTGGCTTGTCTTTCCGCAGTATCTTGAGAGATTACTATATCTCCGAGTATTTGATAGCCGTTAAAATTTTCATTAAGAGGAAAGGAGAGAACGTCTGTAGGTCTATCTTTTCCACGATAAACTTTATTTAACTCTTGAATTTCCAAATCATCCGTTATGTAAATAGAAAGCTCGACGCCTTTGAGGCCAAGGGAGGAAAGAGCTTCTTTAGCCCATTCCTCAAGAATTTTCTTCTTTATCTTCCTCTTCTTGAGTTTTACCAGAACTCTGTTCTCTGGATTTCTCATATTGTTCATATGCATTAATAATCTTAGCAACTATAGGATGTCTTACAACATCACCTTGTTTAAAGAAGATGAACTCTATACCTTCAATTCCCTGAAGAACTTCAATAGCTTCAATTAATCCTGATTCCTTTTTCTTGGGGAGGTCTATTTGGGTTACATCTCCCGTAATTACAGCTTTGGAACCGAAACCTATTCTTGTAAGGAACATTTTCATTTGGTCCCGTGTAGCATTTTGGGCTTCATCAAGTATAATAAACGCATCGTTAAGAGTTCTTCCTCTCATGAAGGCAAGCGGAGCAATCTCTATAATGTTCCTTTCAAGCATATAGCTAGCTTTGTCGTAATCAACCATATCGTAAAGGGCATCGTATAAAGGTGTAAGGTAGGGATGAACTTTCTCCGCTATTGTACCGGGTAGAAATCCGAGCTTTTCACCTGCTTCTACAGCCGGCCTTGTGAGAATTATCTTATTAACCCTTCCTTCCTTCAGATGTTGAAGAGCCATAGCCATAGCGAGATACGTTTTTCCTGTTCCTGCAGGACCTATACCGAAAACTATGTCATTTTTCTTTATAGCTTCAACGTATTTTTTCTGGGTTTCTGTTTTAGGAACTATAGCTTTCTTTCTATGGGTTATCAGGATAACTTCTTCCTCTAATTCCTTTTCTTCTTTGCCCTGCTCACTTTCAATCTGATAAGCTTCTATGCTCTTTAAAAACTGCTTTGCGTATTCTTTGACATCTCCAGCGGTAAGTTTTTCATGTTGAAGGCGTTTCAAAACAGCATTTAAAAAGTTAATAAAACTTCTTACTTTCTCCTCCTCTCCTTTAATGATTAATTCAGTTCCTCTGGGAACTATTCTTACATCAAAGAATTTTGTGAAAAACTTTACGTTCTCATCACCTCTTCCTACTATGGCGTAGAATCTTTCATCGTATTTCCCTAAATCAACTCTTTCTTCTACCAAAACTTTTTCCATGTATATTAATTTAGTTTAAAATTTGTTAAATAATACGCTGGGTGAGAAATTAAGTGGAAATAAAGGAAGCGACACCTAAAGCGGAGAGGTAAACAAGCAAACAAATAAAATTTCTCCAGCCACTCAATTCTAAGAATCTTACTTTTGAAAACAGTCCTTCAACTCTTTGCCTTACAGAC
>QNXQ01000046.1 GCA_003978875.1 Aquifex sp.
AATTGAGAGAGTGAAAGCTAAAACTTTTGAAGAACTTGGAAAGGCTTCGCTCACTGTATCCGTAGCTTGGATAGTGTTCGGAATTATCCAGCCTATCTTCTCCGAGAGATTTTCTATCGAGGGATCTGTAATAGCCTTCCTCGGCTTTTTGCTTTTCGCAACCATCGGAGTATTTTTGTTAGAGAGGTCGGATGATGACAAAGGATGAACTTATCTACTACGCAATCCTGCTTATAGGACCAGCTCTATTTTTCCTCGGAATACTCCTTTTTGCTAAGCCGGAACCCAGGAAAAGGGAAACCCCTTGATTTGAATTTTTGAGGCTCTCAAACCGTTGGGAGACAAGGGGAATTTCCGAAGTTTTTAGGTGTGGCACTGTTCAAAGTTGATAATTTCAACTTCTGGTATGATAGAAGTATGCATAAACCGAGACCTCCAGGTAGGGAACCGAAGTTGAAAGTTGCTTTCACCTTGGAAAAATGGCAGGTTGAGAAACTCCGTGAACTTGCTTACTCTCAAGGACTTTACGTTTCAGAACTTTTGAGGAAGATACTGGATGAGTATTTTGAGAAACTTGAAGCGAAGGAGGAAAACAGCTCAAAATGAATTGAAACCCCGCCGTGGGAGAGACGGCGGGATAAAACCACTTGGAGGTATGACGCAATGCAGTGGAACAGAATACGTTCTAAAATTTTAGCTCTTCACAGGTTTGATTTCCAGCCCAAGCTGAAGGAAAAGAACCTACCCTCGGGGATACTTCCCATTCCACGGTTATTCCTTGAGCTTGCCATGTCCGAACTTAGCCCTATTGAGTTCAAGATTTTTCTCAAGCTCTACTCCATGTTGGACTTTGAGCTGAGGACTCACTGGGTAATCGGAATATCAACGCAGGAACTGGCGGAGCTTTGCTACTGTAAGAAAACAATCATCTATAAAGCTCTGGATGAACTGAAACGGAAGGGATACATCTACATCCTCAGCGGACGGAAAGCAAAGAAAAAGGCGAAAGCTATAAGGAAGCTACTCTACGGTTCAGCGGTTGATTTCGGTGGAAACGACTACAACGCATACTCTCTCCTGCCGTTCTTTACACGTGTATTTATCGAGCTTGATACTCAACGGCTTGAAGAGGGCGAAAATGAAAATCCGCTACCCTCGGACGAAGAGGTATTAGCCGAACTTCCCCGAGAAACCACAAACGCACTCAAATCGTTGGGAGACAATGATGAGAATGATACCTCAGTCTATATAGACTTAACCACAAACGCACTCAAATCGTTGGGAGACAATGATGAGAATGATACCTCAGTCTATATAGACCAACCTCAGTCTATAGAGACTAACCTCGGTCTATATAGACCAACCTCGGTCTATATAGACGACGACCAACAACACACAAACCAAAAAAACACTAATCAAAGACACACACACCAACGACAGGAGGAGTCGGCTGAGAAAAATCGGCTTGTTTCGGAAAATTCGGGACCTGCGCCTGCGGACGGACTCAGTGAGATCGCTCTAAACCTGTTGACCTTATATCTGTCCCGTAGTGAAAACGTCAGGTCTCCTATAGCGGTTCTGAAATCCCTTACCGAGGCTCAGCTTGAAACTTTAGCCTGTGATGCGCTCAGCTGGTTCCTTACCTACTATGTCTCGGACTGGGAGCTCCGGGAAGAAGTGGACCGGCTGATGAGTGAGCACGGTATCAAATGCGTAGAGCTTCTTGAATACGTTCAGCTTTCGGAAGAGGGAAAGGTTGAATGGCTGAAGAAAAAAGGAGTGTTGAAGGATGGAAACGATTAAGCGGATAGACCTCAGGAAGCTGATGAGCTATCTGGAGCTTCCCTTTTACTGGGGAGAAACTCCCCGAGGTCCTTACGTTCTTGCCCCCGTTCCGTGGAGGGAAGACAGACACCCTTCGTTTTTAGCCCACAGGAAAGGTAACCGCTGGCTATGGTATGACCTTGCAAGGCACGAGGGAGGTAGCGTCATAGATTTCGTAATGCGCTTTTTCTCAGCCGAATTTAAAGAAGCCCTGAGCTGGTTAAAATTCCACAAGACCGAGATAGAGAGAACGCAGGTCAGAGGAACTTGTTTATCCTCTTCCGGGACATCCCAGAGCTTTGAGCTTTGTGAAGACAGAGAAATACTTGAGCGTGTAGCTGAAATCTGGAAGCTTAAGCGTATTCCCAAGTGGATGAAGTTCGCTTACAGGAAGCTCCTAAAGCACAAGCTTAGGATAGGAAAGAACGGAGAACCCGAAGGTTTCACCGTAGAAGTGAAGGACTTTATGCCCGTAATGCTCTTTACGGACATGGAAGGAAACCCCTTATACTGGAGGTCCATCTTTCCGAACTCTGGTGAGAAAGGCTACTTGTCCCGTAATAAACCCGTGATTTTGAGGACGGGACCGGGAAGTCCATTGGAGCTTATAGTAGTTGAGGGTTTTACCGACGCTTTAGCTGTGTTTCAGATGAGACCCTTGTCCGACATTCTCGTTCTCGGAGGGGTCGCTAACGTCAGTAACCTCAACCCTTCCATTTTCCCCCGCTACAGAAGGTTGTTAGTTGCAACAGATAACGATACGGCAGGAGAGGAAGCTTACAGGAGCATCTTAAGTTTATGCCCTACAGCCCGTAGGGTAAGGTTCCAGGGCAAGGACCTTATGGAGGCTTGGCTTAATCGGGTTAGTGATTACTAACCTTGATAATCATCTGAGCTTACGGCTGAGCTCTTTAGCTACAACCTCATCTATCTGAATATCCTCAAACAACCCGTATTTACGCAAGTGCTTTAGCTCTTCCTCTATGTCCCGGTATATCTCTATGCCCTTCAGGTTCATGCGT
>QNXQ01000090.1 GCA_003978875.1 Aquifex sp.
GAGGTGGCGTGTATGTTCCAGCTTGAATTTTTCTTTCTATTTCTTTTGCTGCCTGTGTCATGTATCTTTCCAGTTCTTCAGTAGTTTTTATCTTCCCGCTCCTTATTTGAGAAACCCAATAGTTTATCCCAGAACTTTCTCCCTCCGTGCCAAATAGTTTTTTATACATGCTCTTTACGGTTCTTAGGGCGTTTGCGGAGGAAATTGTTCCCATAACATACCTCCTTGTTCAAGGCTTGGAAGTTGAGAAGGGTCTTTGGCATTATCTATTTGCTTTTCTAATGTTTCCACTTCCTTCCATACCTGTTCTACCCAGTAAAGCAATTCTGCTATTTCCCTCGCTTGCCTGAACAGGTCTAAGATTTCGGGTTGGGCTTGGGTATCTATCCCGAGGCTGGAAAGTTCATTCATAAAGTCTTGCTGGGTATAGTTACCCGCAAGGAACATCGCCACTTTTTCTCTAATTTCAGTCAGTGTTAGGTCTGGCTTAAATGGTTTCAACCTGTAGAGGATTTCTGTTTCTGTGCTGATGGCTGAGTTCTGCAATTCTGCTATGCATTCTTCATACGTTTCTCCCCAGTCAAGTTCACGGAGTTTTTGCAATATACGGTTTCGTGCGTCAAGGTTTAGTTGTCTTTTTAGGCGTTCTTTCGTCTGCTGGAACTTCAGCTGCTTAACTCTTTGTTTTTCTTCTGGAGGTAGCTCCTCTACGGTTATCTTTTCTCCCGATTTTCTTACAACAAAAAACTCTGGTAGCGTCTCCTGAGTCTCTATTTCTATCACCTCAAACTTTTCGTTGCTTTTCAATGGTTCTGGGCTAACAGCAACCACTTTTAACTTAGACTTGTCTACTTTTAGGAACATTAGATTTCCACCTCCGTGTAGTAGAAATCAAAGTTTCTTTCTAATGGATAACCGAAGCTTATATCTTGCGGTGTCAGTGTAATTGTTCCAATCGTGACGGTTGCAGTTCTCAGAGTAGATGTAACGCTTTTCTGTGTCCCTGATGAGTAGGTTATCGTTGCTTCTCCAAAATGTGGTATGTAAACCGTCTTTGAACCAGAGCTCCAGAACTCTCTCCTAAATATAAAAAGAGCTTTTCCGCCTACCAGAAATTCTCCTTTTTCTGATAGGTGTGTTATGTTGGGATCAAGAGAAATACCAGAAGAACTAATTACTTTATACGTTTTTGTAGTTAAGTCTATCTCTTTCGTTCCGATGTATAAAACATTCCCTGCAAGATGGACTTTTCCTTTTGCGATAAAAGAATCAAGCAAGTTAAAGTCGGTATCTAAGAGGAGAGTTCCCACGGTGTTTACCGATAGTGCAATTTTGTTATTCCCGACAGAAATAGACTGTATGTTTCCTCTAGAAACGGATAATGTACTCGCTATAGTTAGATCTGTTTTGTCGGCTTTTATCACCACTCCTACGTATTTAGCTAGATTTGGGTTGTGATAATATCCTGCAACGTAAACGTAATTTTCATCCACGTCAATATCGGAAAGCCAGAAGTAATAACCATCCACTTTTGACACGACTAGGCTACTTGTGACATTAAAGCTTAGATCTAACTTGAGAACGGCTATTCCGTATGAATACGGAAAAGCGACGTACAAAAAATCTCCTTCTTTTTTTATTTTCGTTATCCCTTGATACTGAAGAAGGTATTTCCCTACAATCCTGTCTCCTATGAACCTTCCTACCGTGATGTAGTAATTCCCTGCTATGTAAAGAGGACCAGCGATATAAACCTCGTTCCCATCGCCGAAAATGGAAGACTTGCTTGAGTCAAGATCATCCAAACCAACAAAAACATCCCCGAATTTCCCGAACTTGTCAAACAAAACACAATCTTCGTGTATATCATATACAACGTTACTTTGAACGGAAACCGTTGAATTGTTAAAATTAAAATAAACCCTAAACAAATAGGAAACCTTTTCCACGAACGGTTTCACGAGAATTGTAAATGTTTTCGTTGTTGTGTGAACAGAATTTGAAACTGTAGCGGTAAAAACAACTTCCGTGTCCGAAGAATATATCGGAAACTCTACAGAAAAAAGGGATGGGTCTACGCTTGATTGAGATATTTTAACGTTCGGATCAGAGCAGGAAAGGCTGTATGACAGGGATTCACCTTGCAAGTCAAGAGCGTTTATTCTTATCAAGTGAATTGTTTTCGTTTCTGCTTCCGTGGGGAAGTCTACAGATAGCAATAACGGAGGCAGAACAGCAGGTGTCGTGAAACTAACGGGATCGCTCCATTCCGACGCATATCCTCCAGCCTTGTATCTCACCCGAACGTAATAAGTCGTGTTCGGACTTAATGGAACATTTCTCTCCCTGAGCGGAAGAGATGTTAAAGCCGTTGAATTGTATTCACTCCACACTACATCCGTGAAGTCAGGGTCTGTAGCAATCTCCCAGTCCGAAAACTCGTGTTCCGCCACAAAAACAGGGCGAGTTTCAAACGGGGAAGACTGAATGGTGTCAAAGAACACTTCGCCTTCCGTCGGTGTTGTTATTGCTGGCTTAAAAACGGGAGTTTTTAGTGCTGGATGTGCCTCCGTGTCGTGGTTGTGTGCGTATATGAGAGGGTCTGAAATTCCGTCGCTTTTTATCGTCCCGTCAGGATTGTGAGATACCGAGAGAAAATCTGTTAGGTTTTGCATAGTCCAACTCGGCTCTATTACCCTGCTCGCAAGAACGTAATATTTTCCGTTTTGATAGTCTCCAGCGTCGTATATTTCATTAACACTGCTGACAAGCTGGTTCAGCTCTGCATCTACTTCCGAGCTTTTTATTACTGCTCCAGCCT
>QNXQ01000127.1 GCA_003978875.1 Aquifex sp.
TGTCTGTTCTCCGGCCACCTGCAAGGCCAGATCCTATTTCAGCTCGATGACTCATTTTAATATTACTGTGACCTCTTCTGTCTCCGCCCATAGGCCACGTGTGCGTGGTTAATTGGATGAACCTCTCCGACACAGTATTAGCTCCGCCCTTCCTTAGACGACCTCGGCCCTGTCACTGCAGATAGACAGTTAGTCATAGTCGGAGTCAGTCATAGGCAGACAGTCGCAGTCAGTCAGGGTCGAGTGGCGGGAGCCAGCTTCTCCTGGGAGCTGGGCCCCAGGCCAGCTCCCTCTTATATTTACTCACTCCTGTAAATATTTACATATCTACTGCAATTAAAGAAGACGCTACAAGTCGAGTATTACTTACTCACTCATCGCTACTGCTCTATAGGCACATCAACCACGGCAGCCTGCTTCTACCACTACTCGACACATCAGCAGCGGCAGCTCTTCTCATCTCTACTACTCAAGCATATCCAGGGCAGCACGACACATCAGCAGCGCTCATCTATTCGCCGCTCTCTCATCTTACCAAATACGGCAAAAATCTCGCGTTCATTTATGTTTACTAAATGATGGGAAATATTTCTTACGCTTTCATTAGTTCTCAACACCCGCATGAACCTTCCTATTAACATGCCTTCGTAGAGTACCGGTGTTTATATATGAATAACCTGGATGAGTGGTGATGAAGTGAAGTGCAAAAACTCTATAATAATGTGTGGGGCGTTACTCTCGTACAATGTTCGTTATATGTTGCGTTTCTCTTGTACAATATTCGTTATGCAGCAAGAAAATAACATCCTGTAGTGAGGATGC
This sequence comes from Aquifex sp., assembly GCA_003978875.1. GTDB lineage: Bacteria > Aquificota > Aquificia > Aquificales > Aquificaceae > Aquifex. Next base: position 823 of record QNXQ01000127.1, read on the forward strand.
ATTACACCTACATATTATGAGTGAATATAACTGGTTACTTACTTGAAGGAGATGCGGGAACCATTCTGAGCAATGGCCCATACCTGACCCGCGCCGCCCACCTCTATGACGCACAACACCACAATCAACAACGGGCCCGCCAGCATTAGCAGCGTCTGTAGCACGTCCGTCCATACAACAGCCCGCACGCCACCCTGTCAAAGATATCCCCCTAAGACGTCTTAACAACCTTACCTTTCAATTCAACAACTAAGGAAAATGACGTTTCAATCCATTCTATAACCTTAAAAAGTAGATAAATTAGAACAAATACAGCGTCACTTTGTGGTTCAGTTTTTTCAGTAATATGCAAGTCTTGAAATGTTGTTTTGTTGGCTATAATCTTGACTGAGAATGAATACTTTGCCTGACAAATCAGAAAAATAAGCGTCGCATGGGATCGCAAGAAATATCTAGAACGTAAGAAACCATTTTAATCCATATCTTTGATTTTAAGTTAATTAGAGAATTGTCGTTCTGTTCAATTATGTGATTGTTGAGATGGTAAAGCAGGGAACATTTCTGGGCATAAAGAAACCTCCATCAGTACCTTTGAACTTAGGACAAGCATCATGGAATCACTTCTCAACCAGAAAGAAACGCAAATTGACACAACACCTGCAGCTTCCAGTCATAAGGATAAGGTGCGGCACTGGAAGGTACATGACGGCTAGGCATGTCCCCAAGCATAGATTTCTCGGGAGACTCGTATGAATTATAACTCTAACAGCAATCGTGTAGCATTAACATATTCAAAATCCGATACTTAAGTCATCTATATAAATCTTCATCTGTTTTGGTCCTAGCGGCTATACTCACCAAAGTGGTATAGATGGTGCATACGGATCCGATGACGAGCACTAGTGTCCAAGCCGGCAGGTTGGTGACGGTGGAGAGGACGATTGAAGGACCATACATATTTAACCCAGTCATCAAGCACAGACTCAACAACTGGCTCAGGCTTGCTAGCTTCCGGAGCACGGGTGAGGCGTAGCGCAGCTCAAGGTACTGTAGGATGGGTCAAGGCAGGTGTAGGTTCTCGTGATTGAGAGAGAGAGAGAGAAAGAGAGAGGGGGAGGGCCTTACAGAGAATGGAGACAGACATTTAAACACTTTCCACAAATATAAGATGCTATTTGTTATTTTCAGAGAGAGAGAGGCTTACAAAGAGGACGAAGACAGACATTTAAACACTTTCCACAAATGTAAACAGCTATTTGTCATTTTCCGCTAACACTTATATAACTGAAGACGAAAACTCATCCATACCTTAATTACAAAACTTTGATGTCAACTACACCTAACAATATATGAAAGCACAGTAGCACAACCACAAAACAATTGCTGTCATTATTCATTGAAATTATGGCTTAGGTTTAAACATACCTCATTTATGGAAACGAGGTTGTGGTTGAAGAAAGAAGGCACTAAAATGAAGTATATTAGCACGTAGCCCAGGTAGATCCCCACGAAGCATACAACAATATCAGTTCCGAAAAAGTATATTTCTGTGGGTAATCCTGGGAATGAACGGAAGACAAAAAGTAAGAAGTTTTGAAGAGAAATGTTAAGGTTCCTTTTTAACAAGAAAGTTACGACTAATACCGTGGTTAGGCGGTGTATGGCGTCATCTTAGCGACAATGTATCTTAGTAATCAAATAGAACAAGAAACATGGTGGCAAAAAAAAATAAATAAAAAAATAAAATAATAATAATAATAATAATAATTAATAAAAGATAATAAAAATAAAAAACTTAAAATAGATAAATAAATAAAAGAAAACAAAGAAAAAAAATTCTAATCTCATGGAAAGGATATAAGTCAAGAGATGTAAAACTGAAGGGCATGGGAATACAGTATCTAATATTTTAAACTTTCAGAGAATCTTTATAATTATGTCTTCACTTAAAGAAAGAAAAAGAAGAAAAATAAATACATAAACATTT
>QNXQ01000146.1 GCA_003978875.1 Aquifex sp.
ATCGTCTCACACTCACAACATCTATTCTACTCTTGTATATCCTTCTTGTCAACTCACTCTCACCCATTCTTTCCAGGTGTCCGAACCATCTCAATGTGTTACGCTTCACCATCTTACCCAGGGAGCCAAACCCGATTTTTTCCAAAATTCGTCCCGGTGTGCTGTAAAAGGTTGGCTTATGCAAATCACATCTACAGGTGTCTAGGAACATGTTTTAGAGGGCCAACCCCGGGAAAAAGCTGCTGGAAAATTTTGGAAGGTCAAAAACTAATATAACCCCATAGGTTCGAAAATCGTAGCTTTTGTCCCTATACACTTTATCTACTCACGTTTTCAATGCAAAAGATTGCTCTCAATTCTGTTTTAACTACAAACTAATGTAAATTATTGGCATATTTGGTATTTAGTTACTTAGGTCTTGACAAATAACCATATAATTAGAAATCAAGCATTTTTATTCTAGTTTACGTAGTCAAATAAACATCCGAAGTAAACATTACATTTCGATATAATGATTATCTGTGACAGTTATGCTTATGAGAAAAGCAACAAAGTTAATGATTGTACTATACTTAAAAAATCCCATTAAAATAATGGCAGAATAATTATAATACTGTCACATGGAATAGATCATGTACATTAACTGTCAATATCAGAGTCACTGCTGTCTGCATCCAGTGTAACAATGCACTTTATACGACTACATTTTCTTTCTGATCCCTGGCAACGACAACCAATGTAGCAAGGAATGCCTTTTTTGCTGCAGGAACAGTTTCTGTTGCAGCCTTTCAGACAGCCACACGAGATATTCTTGGACATTTGATCTGGCCATACTGGTAATGTGGGTGGAACTGGGAAAAGCTTTTCTACTAGTGACCAGCCAAAATTAGTAAATGGTTCCAAATTTGGTTGTGGGATATGCGCTGTTTTGTCAAGTATTGTAGCCAGTGCTGCCCGTTTCACATGCAACAGAAATGCGTCTTCAATTGGGGGTAGAAGTTTCAAAAGTGTGGACTTATTGTTTAAGAATTTATGTACTCTTAAGTCTCCCAGTGCAGAGCCTTTAAAGTCATCATCCTTCTTTGTATACACAGCTACCAGCAGTTCTCTGGCTTGCTGGATGACGTCTGTCGTTACGGTGCCTTGAGAATTCACATCTGCTTCTCCAAAGTCCTCAAGAGCTGGAATTTCTACCTCTTTGCTGCACCTCAGCCATGTCTTTTTACTGGTGAAGAAAGGGAAGCTGGTGATGTCACGTCCACTCAGGCTGTGGATGAAAGGAAGGGATCTGCACTGTGCTGGGCCCAAACTACTTGCCATCTGATGGATCGAGAGGTAGCTGGATTGTGTGGTGCGCACCCACATTTCAGGCAGTTCTTTAAGGAGTGTAGAAGTATAGTACACACATGAAAAGATGGCATCTGTGTCATTTGCATAAATGACTACACGTTCAGATCCCTCTTTCTGAAAGCTGTAGATGGAATGCAGTATAATTCTGGTGTCTGCTTCATTCTGAGTGAACTGCAGCTCTGCAACTTCATTCACTGTACCTTTTGAGACCACAACACTTTCTGTTACGTTCTTGAAGCCACCACCTAGGTATAGGCATGTTGAACCTAATGATGATTTCAGGTCTTCATCCTGGCTCCATTTCATGCACAAAAAGTTCAAAAGTGCTTCTTTGTTGGCAGAAATTGGGAAAAAATCTCGTGGAGCAGGAGCAATGTATTGTTCACTGACTTCAAAGACTTTTGCTTTTTCTGACTTGGCATACCTGTGTTGGTGTTGTGAAGCTTTGAGATTGTCTGTGTCATATCGGTCACAGCAGAAATGGATACTGGCTGTCCCTTCAGGAATATCATTCAGCATGTTGTGAAGGTATCTCTTTGCAATTGCTCCAAATGTCTCACCTGTATGGAATGACCACTGGCGTACTGCAAACATAGCATCTACAACTAACTCATTAGCCTGACCATTCAACTCACATGCAGTCATGCACCATCGAAAACAATAAGAGACACCGCTATTGCTTCAGTTGTTTTCTCTCCTTTGCTCGGCATAGAAACCTGTAAGAAATAAAAAAGCGCATGCTGTAACTACCCACCACCACTATAGTACAAAACAGAAGTCATAGGAAACAGAAAATAACGAATGCCAAATCAACAACTACATTTTCATCTTCAATGCTTACCATCAAATAATCATAATTACACTGAAATTGAAGTTTTTTCAGCGTAAGCTCAATGCATTGACCACGAAGCTCACATGCACACCTAGAAACACTGAAAAATACTAGAAATACATGCTCTGAATCATCATTGCATAGAACATCACTACTAAGGTCCGATTTAGTGCCGGTGTGACTGGAATTCTCGATTTTTTTGTTTTTGGGCTGGTAAAAATTTCCAGCAAGTTTTTCAGAAGGTTGGCCCTCTAGATCATAATCCTAGTTATATGTAGATTGGGTTTTTGTAGGCCAACCTTTTACAGCACGCCGGGACCGATTTTTCACTTGGCTCCCTGGGTATCTCCACCACTCCACAACTCATTCCTTCTCCCTTACTAGCCATACCAAATCTTCTGTATACATTTTCATTACTCTCACCATCCATTCTGTTCACACCACAGCAACCTCTCAAGTAACTCATTTCAACTGCTTGAATGTTAGACCTCTGACATTTATTCCATGTCCAGGTCCTAAATGTATATGTTACTGTCGGAACTATTATGCTATCCCTAAGTGCCTTCTTTAATTCCTTACTCACTGTATTTCCTCTCATCATGCATCCCAAGGATC
>QNXQ01000066.1 GCA_003978875.1 Aquifex sp.
AGCCGACATGAACCTCAAAAACCTTCCTTTCAAAACAGTTTTAAGGCTTGCTAAGGACCTTTCGGGAATGACACTTGAGGAACTATCGGAGAAAACCGGAATACATCTTTCTCAACTCCAAAGGTATTTCTCCGAAGAAGACTACTATCCATCTCCTCCCAAGATTGTAGCAATCTCAAAAGCTCTGAACACCAAGGTGTTAGCGGAGTGGTTTATGGTCCAAGTTGAGAACATCAAAGAAGGGGCTTTTAACAGCTATTTTGACGTAGTCAAAGAAATTGACGACGTTATCCGTGAGATTGTTAAAGCCCTGGAAGACGGTGAAGTATCTGAGATGGAAAGGATAAGGCTTTTGAAAGAAGCTATAGAGGCAAGAAGAGCCTTAGACGGCCTTATTGAAAAACTCGAAAAGGAGGTTAAGAAATGATAAAAAACCACAACGGCCAGGAACCTACTAAAATCTTAGAATTCTTAAGTGAAATTTTCAAGCCCTTTTTAGGAGATGAAAACCTTTACATTGAAATCCGTCCTCTTCCTCAAGAAGGCAAAGTCAAGAGGAAGGTAAGTCAAATAAGACATAAGGGAATTCCGGTAAACGGACTGAGGTATCTCTTCCCTCTCACAAATGAAGGACTTTCTGATGCTGTAGATTTTGCTCTAAAAGCAAATGAAAACGGATATCACGCATATTTCGGAGTGCTTCCCAGAACCGCAAACGGGGAAGTTTACACGAGTGAAATTTTCACTCTGTATCAGGATTTGGATTTCCACGATGAAGAGGTTTCCGCAACGGAAATCAAAAACAGGCTAAAAAGACTCTATGAAAATTACGAAATTGTTCCCAATATTGCCATTTCCACCGGCAGAGGCATTCACTACTACTTCCTTCTTGAGAAACCCATTGACCATAAAACCTTCAAAGCGGTTCAGACAGTTATCTGCAAAACCCTGAAAGCTGATGAAAAGGTTCAAAAGACCTCAAAAGAATCCTAAGGCTCCCCTATACGATAAACTGGAAGTACGGAGAACTTTGTGAAATTGATGTCTTTGAAACAGCCGAGAGGATAAAAAAAGAAAAGATTGAGAGTATAGCAAAAAGATATAAAGGAAGCTCCAAAGATGAAGAGATAATCTTAGATAGAGACCTCAAAGATGAACAGATAAAGGAAATTGTAGAAGCGATAAAACCGTTCTATGTCAAGGGACACAGACACAATATAGTCAACTATTTGACCGCATACCTTTTCAAGAACGGTATCAAACAGGAAACGGCGTTCAAAGTAATAGAAAAACTCACCGAGGAAACACAAGATGAAGAAAGGGAAAAAAGAATTTACTTCGTTGAATGGCTTTATGAAAACAAAAGCGTCGATGAAGTGAAAGGATACTCGGGACTGGAAGAAGAATTTGAAACCATAAAGGAAGAATACAACGTAAATGCGGATGTGCTGGAGACTCTTTCAAAAATTCAGGAAATCTTAGGAAAGAAAACAATCGGAAAAGACAGCCTTATCGTATATACACGGTTTCACAAAACACCGTCGGGATTTATCAATTCAAGGAGAAGAAAAGGTATTTACGCTTTCGTGAAAGAAGAAAACGGGATAAAACTCACGAAAGAAATCGTAAGGGCTTGTATAGAAAAAGTCCGTATAGTGAGAAACCCTTACACGAACGCTACACAATTTACGGTCTCTTTTAGAACAAAAACCGGAAGACTCTTAGAAGCTCAGGGTTCTTTTAAAGAGATTTTAGCGAGGCTTGAAAACGAGGCTCTGGTAGTCAACCGTCCTGCGGAACTTGCTTTATCTTCTCTCCTTACCATAGCGGAAGAAAACGGCATAGCTCAAGTGATAGAAGACATAGAAGTTCAGGGCTTTTACATAGACAAAGATGGAAACCTGATAGCTAACTGGGAATTTCCTGAAAGCGATACGGAAAAAGTCGTTGATGCTCTCAGCGTCTTAAATCAGCTCATCACAAAGTGGTTTGATGAAGACCCTAAAGCTGTGGCAGTTGTAAAGTGGGCTATTCTTTCTCCCTTCTTCTTTGCGAGAAAGCAACTAGGGTTCAGCCCTTGGAAATGGCTCTTTCTACTCGGAACAGGGGGAACCGGAAAATCTACGCTTCTCCAAACTGTGGCGTACATCTATAAAGTTCCTTTAGCACTTATGGAAATATCCGCAGGTTCTATATCTACCGAAGCAAGGCTCGGGAGAAAACTAAGCCAGTGGACCTTTCCGTTTATCGTCAATGAAGCCAAGAGTATATTTACCGGGAACGAAGACATAAGGGAATTAATTAAGAACGCATGGGACAGGATAACTTTTAGAGGAAAATACAGGGAAGGGCAATTCATAGAAGAGCTATCACTTGCACCACTTGCATTCACATCCAATGAACACATAGAGTTCACACAGGCAGAACTCAGGAGAATGGACGTATTTGTTTTTAGCTGGAAAAACCGCATTAGTGAAGAAAAGAGAGTAGAATTTGACAACTGGAAGAAGAAACTCGGGCTCCTTCAATACCTCGGAAAAGAAATTTACAAAATTGTCAAAGAAGGGCTCGAAGAAATTTTGTCTGCGGAAAACTACCTACTTGCAGGAGAAACGGTTTTAGAAAAGCTCTATAAAAAATACTCTCTGGAAGTTCCAAGCTGGGTGTACGTCAAGCCGAGCGAAGAAGACTATTATGGCACGGAGAAAGAGTTCAAAGAAGAGCTCAAAGACCTCATTATTAACCTTGTGAACGAATACGTTCTCCTCAAACTGAAGGAATACACGGGTATA
>QNXQ01000043.1 GCA_003978875.1 Aquifex sp.
ACGCTTCAGCCCAAAGAATATTACGCAATCTCAAAGGGTTTATCCCCGAATTCATCTATATACCCCCTATATAGTCTATTCGCATAGGCAGGATTACCATTATAGCGAGTAGCAAAAGCGACAGCATTTTGATAGCTTTCAAGAGGATTAAAATCAATACGAAACGCCTTAAGTAACGCCTTGAATATTTCAAATTCCTCCGCCTCAGAGAGAATATACGGAACTGAAGGAAACTTACGCAAAGACTTTACAACCTCAAATACTTCGGGATAAAAGAAAAGGTTATATACAAGAACCTGTATCCTACCAACGGAGAACGAAAGAAAAGCTTTGAGCGACGGAGTATAAGCGTGATAATATTCAGAGGCACGCTTTAAGGCAGGATCGTTATTAGGTATTCTATCAGCGAATTCGGGTTCAAAACGAAACGCCGTAGGATCGTGGTTGCTTTCTATACGAGACACTACGATATATAAATCCCTTTTCTCAAGCTCAGTCATCATAGCTCATTATACGATACCTTAATTTATTCCACCGCCGTGTAAACTTCAAGTATTCTTTACGAATTTGATTAGCAACCCTTAGACAACGTGAACACTCAACGTAACCGATCTTGAACTCATGAGTAAAAATATCGCAACCGCATAAAGATTTATACGGATTATCGAGATTAGGCAGATGATAAAGATTGCCACAAACGGCTTTATAAAGCTTAGCCTTTACATTACGCACATTATTATTATACCAGTTCGCCATACGGCGAACTGAATAGGCGACCTTCGGTCGCATGCCTTCGGCATTATAGATTTTTTACAGCCAAGCAAAGGTTACGAGCCTCTATCACCAACACACCCCCGACATAACACCAAGTATTAGATCTAAGATAACGCCTTCGGCAACGCCCCCCCGACCATGACGGTTTTAGAATATAAGAATATTCTTATGACGGATAAGCGGATAGACGCAGGAGGGTAGGGTCGGCAGGACGACGACGCCATTTTCGGGAAATCTCCAGAAAAGTCGGCTTTAAAGCCGACTTCAATCCACGATCACCCTCAAAGCGTTCATATACCTAAACTTCAACCATTCTAAATCGCTCAAACACCGCACCGCTCGAAAAGAACGAGGTTGCGATATTCTATTTTGTTTATATGGCTCTGAGATTTTAGCACCAACCCTGTAGCACCCCACAGCAACAACGTGAGCCTCTCCCTGACCTTCTATCTTCAATCGAAAACCCCACTCCTCCGCTATTTCCTTCGCCTCCTCATATTTCTCGAACGGTATGATATAGCCATCTGTATTCACATACACCGCACCAGCCCGCTCTATCATTTCCAACGCAATAGCGTTCAAAACGTCGTAAGTCAAAAGACACAAAGAAGGATGATACAAGGGATTTTTGATATTCACAAGCTTAGCGTTGCTATACGTGTATTGAATGCCTTTAGTGGTTCGCATAAGCCCAAATACGCTATTCCTCACGAGCTTGAAGTCCCTTATATCCGAGAAGTCAGGGACTTTCGAGGGAATTTTCAAAAACTTGTCAGGGTAATAATCAGCGTATAGAAACCGCCTATATATAGTGAAATACGCACCAGATATATCGACATAGAGAGCATTTTCAAGACGGCACGGCTCAACGTATTGCGGTATGCGAGCTTCCGCCTCAAGTAGTTCTTTCTGTTCTTTTTTCCACCGCCACCCTCCGTATTCATCTACGACACGGAGTAGAGATATTTTCGCCTTTTCGGAATATGTCAGATGTATATCTTCATACTTTTCGACTATAGCCCCCTCCCGAAGTATGCGAGAGCCTTCATTCGTCGTTATTTTTGAGCTTCCTATCTTCCCATACTTCGAGCCTATAACCCGCCCCCCTTCTTTCAGGATACGAGTATAGAAGAGAAAAAAACTCTCTTCCTCTGCTATTTCTTCCCTTTTCTTCTGGAGGTTCTCTATATACCGCTCAAGACGAGACATACACCGCCCACCCCGAAGAAGTCGGGACAATAGCTATATACTCGAGAGGAATGATCTTGATATACTCAGCCAATTCCTGAAGCGTAGTCAAATACCCCCTGAGTTCATACCCAGCAGGAGGAGTATGGAAAATCGCCAAAAATATCTCATCGACGTCGTAGTCAGGAAGGTATCTATGAATAGCACGAGCTACCGCCTCATGAACCCACTCCGTATATTTCCCGCTCCTTCTCTGAACGCTTCGCCCCTCGAGATATGCCCTCACCCTATTCTTTTGACGGTTGAGGTTTTGAAACTTCCTTTTGTTCCCACCCGCCATTTCCTTGAGGGATTGAAGGATCTCCCACCAGTCGTTGCCGTTATGTATCGCCTTCCAAAAATTGGTATAATCGCTCATACCCTTACCCCCCTAACAGAATAACCCTCAAAGAGGACGGGAGCAACCCGCCCCCGTTGAGAGCTACTCACAGGGAGAAATAAAGATGCTCAACAAGTCTGAGTAATTCGTCTATCTCACGCCACGAATACAGAATATAGAAGAAATCCCCCCCGCCCTTCGGCAAGGAGATAGAAACGTGATACGTTCTATCAGGTTTAGAGATAGAAATAGCAAAGCCAACAGCTCTCAGCCTCTCAATTCTCTTTGAAGCTAAACGCTCATGCACCCTCATGATACGCACCTCCGTTAGAAATCAATCTCTTCCTCTTCAGCCTCAGCGTTTTGAGTATATTTCCAGCCCCACGACTGCACTATATACCCCTCCTTATCTTCGCCTACCTCCTCATCCACACCATACACGAACCCAG
>QNXQ01000171.1 GCA_003978875.1 Aquifex sp.
AAAGAGGTAGATGTAGATGAATATTAGGGAAAAGGTTTTATCCAGGGTTTTCCCCATAGACTGCGACTACTACTTCCTCTGGGCAGACATCCCACTAAAATCATTCATAAAAGCCATCCTATAGTCCCAGAAGAACTATGGGGGGTAGATGAGGATGAATAGGGAAAACAATTGCACCGGTAAATTCCCTAATGGAAGGATCTTGAAAAAAATTAAAGAATAGAGCTATCTCAAGGCTTCTTAATTATTTTTATTATTTTATTAATTATTATTAAATATAATAATGTAAGAATTGTAAGAACTGTAAGAATGATATTCTATTAACTTTTAGGTGTAAGAATTGTAAGAATTGTAAGAATGGGTTTCTCATATTTTCTGGAAAAAGTTTGAGTTTTTTCTAAGTGATTCTTACAATTCTTACGCTTTAGAGTGCTTCTTAGTTTGATAAAGAGAACTCTTAGAATATGTAAGAATTGTAAGAATGAGGTCTATTCTTACACTTTTTTATTTTATTGAGTTTCTTTTATTTTATTGAGTTAAGAATTCTAAGAAATTGTCTAATTTTACTAATACGACACTCTTGTTTTGGGTTTTTCCATTTTCTCTCCAGCTATATTTGGGTTTGTATTGCCAATTGAGAAGATCAGCCAATCCCCTTAACCCTCCTAGTCCTACTACTTCTTTTTCTAACTTATCGATAATCACCTTTGTTATTATGATGTTTTCCCCCATTAGTTTAATACCTGGGATTACATTGGCTTCTAGAACCTCTAAAACTCTATCCTCTACGCTTTCCCTTATTGTAGTTATTTTTTCTTCTCCATATTTTTCGGTTTCTACATGTATTTTTCCTATGTGTTTTGTGTATGCTTCATTTATTAAGTTTAGGAAGAACGCTCTTATTGTTTCTTCTATATCTTCTTCTTCCTCAAAATCCTCTTCTTCCTCCTTTGTCCAATTAGGTATCTCTAGCTCTGCTTCAACATAAAGGGTTTCTAGTATCATTCTCCCAAATTGGGTTTCGGTTTGCCCTAACTCTACTATTGCTTTTTTGAATATGTCTTTTTCTAGGTTTTCTACCCCAATTTTTATAGCCCAATATCCTATTGCTTCTAGCTTAGGTAATTTAGGTTTTATTATTGTATTTTAATTTAGATTTAGCAACAGCTGTCCTCTCCTCTCCCTCCTCCAAAAAATTCTCTAAACTAATAAATTTAATAACAGTCCCATCTCTGCGCTTAACAAGCGTAATCTCCATAACCCATCACATTATAGATAATTGTTCAGTTTTGGTTCTCTAAGTTTACTCAACATTAGTCTTAGATGCCGGCCTGTTATCCTGGTGTAGATGCTCGTTATCCTGGTGTCCGCATGGCCAAGAAAATCAGCTATCACTGTTTCATAGATCCCGTTTTGGGCTAACCAGATTCCAATAGCATGCCTCAAAAGGTGTGGATGCACTTTTTTTATCCCGAATTTCTCGAAAGTCTCTTTGACTAGCTTGTGTACTCCTTGACGTGTCATCGGTATTACTCTATCATAGTCATCCATTCCAGTCAAGTATTTCTCCCAGAACTCCAATACCTCTGTAGGCACATGGTCCAGCGGTATCGTTCTTACGTCTCTTATCCCCTCCTTCTTCTTCCTCTTCTTCAAGCTAGTTAACGTTATTTCCTTCATAGCTAACCTGATATCCCTTCTTCTAGTATCTATCGCCTCTGACACTCTTGCTCCCGTAAAGAACAAGAAGCTTACAACAAAGTACCTTCTTCTCCAGACTTTTCCCCTATCAATCATCAACCTGAGCTTTCTCAAAACATCAAAAACACATTCGGGCCTAATATAGCGAATTTTTCCCTGTCTAATCACACAATCCATACTTTACCACTCCCCAATAATGTAGTCTATATATATTTTTGCATAGAGGTAAAGGCGGATAAATGTTCACTACACAAATGTAAACTTTTCCGTATTACACGCTACAATAAATTGTCCTTTTACGCAAAAAGTAAACTAAAGCGAATAAATCACGATGATTTAAAAGAAACTCGTTCTCGCAAATAAAAACAAGCACAAATTGCACCGGGGTGAACACAATAAATAAAAAAATAATAGCCCTACTCGCCCTAGTAGCCCTGATTCTACCTGCCTTAGTCCCACGATCGTTAGCCGGGGCTACCGTAAAGGAGCCTCAGCTGACAGTACAAGGGACAGTCACGAAAGACATAATAGATATGAATAACATTTTTCTCTACACTGATGAAAATAGTAAAAATCAAAGTTTGCCATATGGGTGTGATGGTAACATCTCTTTTTCTGTTTACAATGTTTATTTTAGAGATGGCTTAGTAAATACTAGTGTGGCTAAAGCTGGGACTCTTCTAACTAGCACTTTCACTATTAATTCTAAGCAGTTTCTTTATGACGCAAACAAGATACCTTACATATTAATTGACGAAACATATAGCACTACAGGAAATACGGCAGCGCAATATGGTTATATTACATTTAGTATGGATCTCTCTACTAATCCGTATTTGCTTATAATAGCTAAAATATTGGATATACCGCAAAATACCGCCGCTAATTTAACTAGCATTAGAATACAAATAGTTCTTGTCGCAGTAGATGAAGGTGGCGAAGATCACTATATAGTTATACAGCTAGGTAATGTTACTGCAGCTAATGCTGTTATAGATGTTGTAGAAGACTCAGACACTTTGAATGATGACTATCGTTATACCATAGGAGACTATAATTTCATTAAGGGGCATATATATGT
>QNXQ01000012.1 GCA_003978875.1 Aquifex sp.
AATTATTCTTGAATACCTCCTCTAGTGTGGGTATCGTTCCATATTTGGAAATATATTCTTCTAGGTCTTTAATCGACCTAATCCTTCTATCTAGTATCACTGGTATCTTAGAGATAGGACTAACATCGGTTTTAGCTAATGCTTTAGCTAATGCTGTAACGATCTCTATGTTTCTATCTACTGAGAAGCTCCTTACTTCGCTAAGTTCCAGTATATGTTCTATGGCTTCCTTTACTTCTAGTAGTTTGTCAGATAGAGTTCTCGGATCGTTGCAATAATTAAGTAGACCGAATGGGTTCTCTGCTTTAGTGACGTTTCTAGCTAGCTTGATTATTGCTCCTATTACCCCTACTGGTATGTACTTGTTTTCATACTTGATACATTTCAGGTCCTTCTCCGATTCTATAGATGAAATTAGCAGAGTGATATTGTAAAGCGTTTTTAGGTCAAATAACGAGAACTTATCTTTTATCACTTGCTTAATATTTGATAACAAGTGTTCTAGTTTTCTAGCGGTATTGGGATCAGACGTCGCTTTGGCGACATCAGATATCTCTTTTGTTGTTTCTCCTAGCTTTAGTATTAGTTCATCTCTAGGCATCTTATCACTATTATGTACCAGATCTGTAACAAGTAGTTCAAGCTCATTAATATCAACCGATTCTGCTTCTTTACCAATTTTCTCTAGCAGGTCAGTCTTGCCTATGGCATTGGCGACTTCTGCAACATCTCTCTGTCTATACTTTACCAACTGTTCTATTGCGAAATCAATAAATCTCAACAACTCAGCTACATTCGCTATCTTGCCATTCTTACAAACAATTCTTCCCCCAAACTTCTCTATTTGAAATACATTAGAGTCAGAGCAATTACCTTCTACCAACCTATCTTTTAGTTGAAGTAATGCCTCTATATCTTCTTTGCTAAGTTTCGAAACTATACTCTTAGTCTTCTCGTTAACTAGCTTAGCTACTTCTACAAGCTCGATCTTCAATTCTTCACTACTTGCATCATCACCAAGTTGATTCAGTATATTTACTAGTTTCCTATATTGTGTATCTAGTTCGAATAATTTGAATAGTTGCCTAGTATCTGTTTGGATCTTACTTATCTCGTCTAGTAGCTTGCTTGTTTCATCTCTTATGTACTTTACCTTTTCTTTTAGATCGATCTCTCTTACAACTTTCTCTGCTGCTGCTAAGATATCTGGCAAATATGTAGAGATCTTAGCTATTATTGCGTCTATAGCTTCCCTTATTTCATCGATATTGATTATTTCATCCCCTTTGCACACAGGCGCGATTCCTAGAATTTCCTTAGATAGAGACTCCAATATATTGAATTCAGCATCTGAGCACTTCGATACACTTATTGCAACATCCTTTAGCTTGAGTATCTTAGCTACATATTCCTTGTCCAAACTATATATTATATCTTTGATCTTATTCTTAACTTTGTTTATCAAATCATTTATTTCATTAATCAATTCTGGAGATAGCTGAGTAGATTTAGAGGCATACAATATTTCATCTATTAGCTTCGATGCTAGGTAGATGTTGTAGAGTGAAAACTTATTTAACTTATTTAAAATATCATTGAGCTTATCAAGGTAGGCCTCTATGCTTTTCGGAGCTGATACATGTTTCTTCTCTTCTTTTCTTTCTTCTATCAAGGCTACTGCTAGGCCTATGGGTTTGAGCGAGCGCCTAAAGATGTCTAAGTTCGTCATACAGTAATATTTAAGATTTACCCGTGTATCGCCTACTTTTACTCGTTCCCATTATCATCCTAAGCGTTGGACTGATTGCTGCAACGACAGTAATAGAGGGTAGTCTACCTATCTATCTACCCGATTACCACTCCTATGGTCCTATGCCTAAGTACGGTTTCATAAGGCTGACCCTATCAGGCGTGTGCCTAGACGTGAAATATGCAGTTAAGCCTGTAATCAATTTAGGCGATGCGTGCGTGGTACTGGGCGCTGATCCTGGGGAGACTTTGCCGTTCTGGGCGCCGTTGATGAACCAATACGTTGGCGCCACCTTCTTCGCCAAGCCTGTGGTTACCACGTATAGTCCAGAGGTGATGAGGATCGCCAAGTATAACAAGACTAGTATCGTCTTGGTGAACGGGACGAACTTCGGGTATATGCCTATAGGTGTCGGGCTTTTCAAAGACGAGTTCGTGACCGAAGCCAGGTTACGAGTAATCAACGCGTCTTCCTTCACTGCTGCCTTAGCGATATCAATTGGTAGGCCTAGTTCCAGGATAGTGATGCACATAACCCCATCATGCTCATACCCATGGCACATACTTGATAGACCTGAGCTCCAGGTGTTCTACTCCTCCTCGGCGTCGGCGGCGTCGGCGTGTGTTGCTGATGCTAATGATAATTCGCTTCTGGATCAGCAGGTGAGTACTAGTGGGAAGATTAGCGAGTTGGTTCTGAGGATAGAGTATAGGCGTCCAAAGGCTTATCTATACATATATAATGGTTCTACACTGTTGCTGAACAAGACTGTGAGCATTGATCTTAATCACGTCTTCTTCGCGGCTGTCTACGTAACTGCTGTCAATGGGACTATAGTCCTAACTGATTGGAGTATTCGTAGCGATTGGCGCTACGCTAAGGTGTATCCGCCGCTGGTGACTATAGCTTACATATTCGATGTCGGTAAGGGAGTAGATGTTCACGGGCTCTTCAGGGTTTACCCCTTTGCTACTGCTGGTAACGAGTCGATTAGGACGGTCTCAATATCAAACGCTGGGTACTCCATAATCG
>QNXQ01000064.1 GCA_003978875.1 Aquifex sp.
GGGTTAACCCTGGATAGAACTCCTAATGAGGTAATTATCATCTCAACAGGTCTCCCTTGTTCATCTTTAGGCATTTGATCGTCCGGAACTATCTTAGTAATAACTCCCTTACCGCCGTGTACGATGGTCAGTTTGTCTCCTTCTTTTGCCGGCTCTTTTGTCTTTATAGAAACCCTCAAAGTCTTTCCGTCAAAGTGTACGTCTGTAACTACACCTTCTACGTCTTTGTCCCAAGTCTCGACTTCAGGTTTGTAGCCTTTGACTAAGGATTTGGAGAGTCTTCCTAAGATAACGTCTTCCGGAGATGGTGATGCTTTTACCAGGGATACGAATATCGGGTCTCCCGGCTTTAAGACAGTTCCGGGCTTTACTATTCCGTTTTTGTCCAGCTTGTCGAGTTGTTCCTTGGTAAACTGAGTTGGATAATACGCTATAAACTTATCCTTTCCGACTACGTGCCTGTCTTTCTCGAATTCGAAGTCTACTTTGTACATGTGTTCTGAGGTGAGCTTTTTAGCAGCGGATTCTGAGATTACTATTCCGTCTTCATGGTTCAGTCCGTGATATGGCATGTACGCTACTCTTAGGTTTGTACCGAGGGCAAGTTCTCCGCCTTTTGAATAGTTGGATTCAGCAATAAGTTGACCTTCTTTGACTTTATCTCCCTTCTTGACTACAGGGGTTTGATGAAAGAAGGTCTTCCTTGAGAGTGGGTAGTTGTTATACAGCGGGATTTTGTGAAGTTTTCCTTGTTTGTCTTTTATTGTGATATTTGTATCCGAGACAGAAACAACTTCGCCGTCAACTGGAGAATAAACGTTAACAAATCTCGCGTATATCTCCGTTAGAGGAACTTTAATCTCAGGGTGTTCAACTCTCACTAGCGGTGTTTCTCTACCGACAATGGGTACAGCCTGTGTGAACATCTTAGAAGCCATTTGTGCTCTGTTACCGTGGTCGGAGTTCAGGAATGGGATAAGATTGGTTGTAACCGAGAACATTCTGGAAGGCGATGGGAGAACGACATCCGGTTTGCCTTTAACTATCTTTCCGCGGTGTATAACAACTTTAGAATCTTTAGAAAAACCTACCTTTCTATCCCAAAGTTCAAGAGGACTGAAATACTTTTCCTTACCATCCTTCAGGTCTATGAATTTCTGCCTCGGATAACCATCCTCTCCAAAGAATGTACCTAGAGCCATTCTAAGGTCAGCTCCTGCTTTTGCAGATTCGGATGTTCTGATTAGGTCTATAAATCCGACGTAAGTAGGATGTACGTCTCTGGTTTCCATCGGTATAGCATGTTCTGAACCTATTCCGCCTTCTCCCATGTAGGTCACTTTGGAAAGGAGTTCCAGTATTTCCATTGGGTTGTTCTGTTCAGGATTAGCAGTAAGAGAAGAGGTTGTTACAAATTCTTCCAGGGAACGAGTTAAGTTAAACCCTTCAGGGATTTTGCCTTTGGTGGAATCCAGTTTCATGAAAAGTCTTTTAATCAGTGGTCTGGAGCGTTTCTCGAGAGCTTCAGCCATCAACTTTTCCATCGGTAGGAATTCCCTGAATACCAGTGCTGTTCTGTCGTCTTCTTCCTCTTCACCTCTGGAGACTTTTATAAGCTTTTGTACTGCTCTGACAATGGTTTCAGGTTCAACTTTTTCGAAAGATTTTCCAAGGGTTATCTTGGTTGTATTCGGGTCGAGCTTGGTATCTTTTAGTCCTTCTATCCAGTCGCTTATATCTCCTTTGAACTTATCAGCTTTCTCGAAATTAACTTTCACAAGGTCTTTTCCAAGAATTTCGGATATCTGTCTGTCAGAATATCCCAATGCCCTTAGGGCTATAACTATAGGAATCTTACCACCCTTCTTCCTTTGAATGTAAATCTCTCCGGTTTTCTGGTTAACCTCTATCGAGAAGTTCTCACCTTTTGCAAGATTGAACTGAGCTTCCGGTATACCGTTTCTTTGGATTCTTGTGTACACTCCGGGACGCACTCTTATTTGGTTGAAAACTACATACTCTGTACCGTCTAGTATCAAAGATAGATGTGGTGTAAATATAGGAACCTTTACAATAATTCCTTTCTTCTCGCTTAATACCTTTCCTGTCTTTTTGTCTTTTACAACAAACTTACCTCTGATAGGTACAGCTATTGTTTTCTTTTTCAGAATTGCCTCTTTTACTTCTTCAGGTGTAGGCGTTTTCACATTGTAACTCAGATCCTTAGCTTCAACGATATACTTATCATTTTCAACAGGGAACATTTCCTGCAATTTCCTTGTTATAACATCTAATAAAACCTCGTTTAGGTCTTGTGGTACGGTTATACTTGGTCTCCCGTTCATCAACGGAAATTGTGAGTCATAATTTCATTTGCAATGAGTGCACATATACCAACTGAAGAAGATTACAAAAGAATAGCAAAAAATACATGAAGGACCTAGAAAAAGAACTAAGTAAGCATCATTCTAGCGGACCTAACTGGAAAATAGTAACTTTAGGCGTAGGTTTAGGTATACTTGGTATGGAAAGTATGTCCTATAAGAATAGTAATAACAAGCTAAAGAAAAAGAAGACAAGTTAATAGTTTCTTCGCCCTCTTCTCTTATTTCGTCCAGTATATCTTCTTCTTCTACTATCTTTCCGTCCACTATTTTCAACCTGTCTGCAAAGTTGAAACCTTCATCTATATAAACTATCTCTATAGTTGTATCTTTAAACTCTTCTGAAAGTTTTAGTATGACCGGAATTGGCGGAGAC
>QNXQ01000208.1 GCA_003978875.1 Aquifex sp.
TATTACTATTATTATTATTATTATTATTATTATTATTATTATTATTTTGCAAATTTCAAGTATATGTTGGGAGCATCGTTTAAAACCATATCTTAGGACTCAGTGATTCCCAACCGGGGTTCCGCGGAACCCTGGGGTTCCGCCGACCATCACCAGGGGTTCCGCGAGAAACTGTAAAATAATTATGTGCTATTACAATATGACAGTGATCTTAATTCATAATTCGTAACTCCTACTCAACAACACGTCACAAACAGTCTCCAGACACCAACATACTCGTACGTGTCAGTCAGTACAATGTATATATTAGTAATTAGAGCAAATGCTATGTATAGAATTAAGGGAAAAAAAAAGTGTTATTACCGGTGCGGGATACGCCCTTCATTCCTACTCCGCTAGTTTGGTGACGGGTCGGTAGGAGGGTGACGCAACCCGGTACGAGTATCATACGTGTCACGACCCCCAACCCAGCCGTTCAAACCTCTTCCTTCAGTCAGTTTTGAGCAGCGCAACCGAGTGAAACGTTGTGTTAATTAATCTCACCAGTTAATATTAGTTTGATACTGATTTAGAAGACTGCGGCATGTTGAAATATTTGAAAAGAAAGCATGGCAGTGGAGAGGAGGACAGTGACGATGAGTCACAAATACCACAGCCAAGTACGAGTAAAGGAAAAGTGAGCGATGTTAAAAAAAATCGCCTTTACAATGACAGTTATCTGGCCATTGGCTTTACATGGACTGGAGAAGAAAAGTGTCCACTTCCCTTGTGTATTGTTTGTGGAAAAAAGCTCGCTAACACAGCTATGGTCCCAGCCAAGTTAAAGCGACACTTCAGTACTAATCACAGCCACTTGTCAAACAAAACCGTGGATTATTTTCGAAGACTCTTGGATTCACAGCAGAAACAAAGAAAAGTTTTTAAAAGGAAGGTAACCGTCAGTGATAAGGCCCAAGAAGCAAGCTATTTAGTGGCTGAGCTAGTTGCCAAGAAAATGAAAAGTCACACTATCGCAGAAAGTCTAATAATGCCTGCTTGTAAAATAATTGTGAGAACAATGCTAGGTGAAGAAGCTGAATGTGAAGTAAGCAAGGTTCCTGTTTCTGATAATACAATTAGTAGGCGTGTGGATGACCTGTCCAACAATATTTCTGGTATTTTGTCAGAAATACTGCAGAATAACAACTTTGCTCTCCAAGTAGATGAGACAACTGATATAACTGGTAAAGCTCAGCTGCTGGCATTTGTACGATTTGAAAATGAAGGTGAAATAATGGAAAATTTTTTATGCTGTAAAGAACTGCCAGAAACTACCAAAGGCCACGACATTTTCAACATCTTGTCTTCTTCCCTGGAATCTTATAATTTGTCATGGAACCAGTGCGTTGGAATCTGCACTGATGGTGCTCCCTCAATGATTGGTTCAGTACAAGGCTTTGTATCACGCGTGAAAGAAAAAAACTCTGAAGTCATAACAACTCACTGTTTTCTCCACCGAGAAGTTCTGGTTTCAAAAAGTATTGGGAATGATTTAAAACAAGTTCTTGATATAACTGTGAACATGGTCAACTTTATAAAGCAGCGCCCTCTGAAGTCTCGCATGTTTGCAAGGTTGTGTGAAAACATGCAAAAAGACCACGTGACGCTTCTCCTGCACACAGAGGCTCGATGGCTATCGAGAGGTAAAGTTTTGTCAAGGGTATTTGAGCTGCGACAGGAACTGCTGCTTTTCTTCAAAGAGAATAATAAAGCCAGTTTCTGTGAGTGTCTTGAATCTACAAACTGGCAAATGAAATTAGCATATTTAGCAGATATTTATCAGCATTTAAATAACTTGAACACCAGCATGCAGGGTGCAAAGGAAAACATTCTGACTTCCACAGACAAACTTCTTGCATTTAAGAATAAACTCTCTGTTTGGAAAAAGCACCTTTCAAGAGGAAACGTCGAAATGTTTCCACTCCTACTTCAAGTTCAAACTCAGACTAAATATGAATATGTCATCCCATTAATTACAAGTCATTTGGGATCACTGTCAGAAAAGCTTCATAAGTATTTCCCCTCCTTGTCATCAGATATGTATGACTGGGTGAGAAACCCCTTCACTGAGTTCTCACCAAGTACAGAAAACCTACTTAGTCTGCAAGAAGAAGAAGAACTGAGTGAATTACAGTGCGATCGAACCTTGAAAATGAAATTTAATGAAGTACTACTTGACAAGTTTTGGATTTCAGCAAAGCGAGAGTACCCTGTCATCTCAGTAAAAGCACTGAATGTTTTACTCCAGTTTTCAACTTCTTACCTCTGTGAACAAGCATTCTCATGCCTGACCATCATTAAAAGCAAATCAAGAAATCGTCTTCTGTCTGTCGAGGAAGAACTGCGCGTGTGTCTGTCAAAAATTCGGCCAAGAATTTCACAGATACGCAGAGAGAAACAAGCCCAAGTGTCACACTGAAGGTAAGTCATAACATTACTGACTTATTAGTGTGAACTCTCAGTTGATGTAATATTAGATTTTATATGAATTATATTGCTCAAGTACTTTTCGTAAAAATAATATATAAATTAGAATACTATATATAGGGGTTCCTTGGAATATGAAAAATTATTACAGGGGTTCCTCCAAGGTGTAAAGGTTGGGAATCACTGG
This sequence comes from Aquifex sp., assembly GCA_003978875.1. GTDB lineage: Bacteria > Aquificota > Aquificia > Aquificales > Aquificaceae > Aquifex. The sequence goes on from QNXQ01000208.1 coordinate 2,654, forward strand.
TATAGTGAGTTGTGTGGCGGCATGACTCAGTCTCCCCAATGGGCTGTGGAATTAGAGTTTCATGATACAATATTCTTTGTTGCTTTATGAT
>QNXQ01000035.1 GCA_003978875.1 Aquifex sp.
GCTGTCACTACTCCTACACCGAATATATTCTTATAAGTTGGGTTTTGGAAACATCTGTTTACTATAACCATTTTGTTTACAGGATTTGCCACTTTATCTCCTGCGGAAGCTACAACTTCAGGACCTTGGAACCTGGGCATGAACATCGTGAAAGAAGCGGGAACTTCATGAGTATTTCCATTTACATCTTCGTAAATTACCTTGTCAGGCTCTATAGCTTTTACTGCAACGTTTGCAATCCAGTTTATATTTCTTTCCGCAAACAAGTCTTCCACAAATCTCTTTGAAGGCCCTATTCCTCCAACACCAAAGTGTCCTACATAAGGTTCAGAGGTTATAAAGGTTATCGGAACTTTATATCTTATGCCTCTCTTTTTGAGTTCGTAATGGAGCATTAAAGCGAACTCGTAAGCAGGACCAAAACAGCTTACTCCAGGTATAGCACCTATTACAACGGGACCGGGATTTTCATAAAGTTTTTGTAATTTCTTTTGAGTTTCAATAGAGTGTTCTGCAGTACATATAGATGTGGAATTCTCTTCTTGCCCCTCCGCACCGAAAACAAGCTTAGGACCTGTTGCTATAACAAGGTAGTCATACCCAATTTTTTTTCCTGATTGCGTGGTAACTTCGTTCTTATCAGGGTCTATTGATTCCGCTTTTTCGTTAATAAATTCAATATTGAATTTGGGAAGTAATGGAGCTAAGGGTATTGATATGTCTTCGAATTTTCTCCATCCCAGTGCAAGATGAGGGAATGATGGAGTAAATCCGAAATAGGGTCTGTCGGAAATAATCGTAATTTTTAGGTCGGGCATTAAATTTCTAAGATTGTAAGCAGTTGCTATACCACCGACACCTCCACCAATTACAACTACATGCTTTGCCATGCTTCAAACCTCCATTTGTAAATACTAACTTGTAGATTACAAAATTTCATTCTACTACAAAAGCAAACCTAACGTTCATGTTGTAGCACATTCTATAACAATTGCTTATTTCTTTATAAGAATCTTTTATAGAGAAGTATGAACGATTAAAAAGAAAATAATATTCAGAATAGCTTATATAAACAAGGAGGTGGATGATATGTCTCAAAGTAACGTTGTTCATCATCACGAAGAAGTAAGCCCTTGGCCGTTCGTTATAGGTATTGGTGGTTTATTGGTACCTATATCCTTTACCGCTTATTTTGCATGGGGATGGCATATGCCTGGCCTTGTAATGGGAGGAGTAGCATTACTGCTTGTACTTTTGGGGGTGACAGGATGGGCTAGTGAACATTTTGCAAAAGACAAACCTTTGGGGCTGGGGACTGTAGGAACTATTTTCTTTATAATTACAGAAACGGTTATATTTGGTACTATGTTTGCTGCTTTTTGGACTGCAAGGGTAACTCACGCATATGAATGGGCTAATTGGATACCTGAGGGGATAAGTTTAGGAATGGCAGGGTTGTTAACCTTAATTCTGTGGGCTTCCAGCTTTACGATTTGGAAAGCGGAAGAAATATTAGAAAATGAAGGAGATAATGGTAAAGCACTTATGTGGGTAGGAATTACCTTTATATTGGGAGTTTTATTCGTAATACTCCACGTAAATGAGTGGATGCATCTATGGCATGAGGGATTCACCCTAAGCTCCAGCATGTATGGAACAGGATTTTATGCTCTTACAGGACTTCATACATCACACGTAATTGTTGGGTTATTAGCACATCTATACACGATGTGGTTAATAGTCAGTGGAAAAGTTAATAAAGAAAGACCTACAGTACTTAGAGCCACCTCTGCATACTGGCACTTTGTAGACTTCATGTGGCTTCTAGTAGCAGGTTCCGTTTACATAATAGGAACCATGGCGGTTTAAAAAATGCGTGCTTATTTGCTCATTTTGCTTCTTGTTGCTGTAGCCTTCAGCGGTGTAATGGGACCCTCTAATAGTGCTTTCAACGACAAAGATATGTTTAATCCTGAACTGCTAAAGATAGATGAAAAGAAGCATTTGGGAAATTTCATCCCAGACGTTAAGGTAGTTTTGGAGAATGGAGAAGAAAAAAGTATCTATACCTTTATTAAGGAAAAACCCACGATACTGTTATTGTCCTATTACACATGTCAAGGCACCTGCCCTGTCAGGGTTGATAGTCTTAATAGGTTGATTAAAAAGAGCTCTTTAAAGAACAGAGAGTTTTACGTTTTAGTTCTTTCTTTTGACAAGTTAGATTCTTTGGAAACATTAAAAAGGTTTAAAAAGGTACATGGACCTTTTACAAAGCACTGGATCTTTGGTTTAATTAATAAGGAAGATATAGAAAAATTAACAAATTCGGTAGGTTTTAAATTCTTTTTTGTGGAGAGGGATAAAACCTTTGTACATCCTAACGTATACATTTTCATTTCACCGGAAGGTAGGATAACGAGGTATCTGTATGGAGTAAAACCTTCCGAAAGAGACATACGCATTGCTTTAGCAGAAACAGAGCAGGATAGAATCTCGCTAAACTCTGTAGTCGATTTAGCATATTTAGTATGTTTTACCTATGATCCTTCACGCAGTAGATACGTTGTGAATCCAACACTTATTTTTGGAGGAATAGGTTTTGCGGTTCTTGGTACAGTTATATTATTTACGTTTATTAGTAATAAACTTGCAAAAAGGGAGGTGTAACGATGGAGCAGGTTATTGCTTTACCTTACAAGTGGTGGAGTGAAGCGGTGACTGTGTGGTTAATTATATCG
>QNXQ01000051.1 GCA_003978875.1 Aquifex sp.
AGGATAATATCAAGTAATCCCGTAAAGCCCCCAGAGTTTATAGAGTTTGCCTACAGTAAAGGGGTGAGAACCTTCGCCGTGGACAGTATAACGGAAGTGAAGAAAATCAAGGATATAGCACCCCGTTCAAAGGTTTACGTGAGGATAGCTGTTCCGAACGAAGGAAGTGATTGGCCCCTATCCAGAAAGTTCGGTGTGAGCGTGGACGAAGCGGTTGAAATTCTTGAGTTTGCGAATGACCTCGGACTCGTTCCTTACGGGATAACCTTTCACGTGGGTTCTCAGTGCAACAACCTGAGGAACTGGTTCATAGCGGTGAAGCTTTCCGCACAACTTTGGGAAAAGGCAAGGGCGAGGGGGCTGAAACTCCAGATGCTTAACATGGGAGGAGGGATACCTGTAAGGTATAATTACGAAGCCCTCAGCGTTGAGGACATAGCTTACTACGTAAAGGGATTGATGAGGAAGTACTTTCCCCTTCAGCCTTACGAACTACAAATAGAACCGGGAAGGGGAATAGTGGGAGACCAGGGTATTATGGTGACTAGGGTTATAGGAAAGGCAAAAAGGGGAGGTGAAAACTGGATTTACATAGACGCGGGAGTATTTAACGGACTGGCGGAGGCACTCGGTGGGATAAGGTATCCCTTTTACCTTGAGAGGAAAGGGGAACTCAAGGAGTGGACGATAGGGGGTGTTTCTTGCGATAGTATGGACGTTGTAGCTAAAAACGTTTACCTTCCAGAGCCCGAGGTCGGAGATTACCTGTATATACTCTCCGCGGGAGCTTACACCACCGTTTACGCTTCAAACTTTAACGGGTTTCCGAAGCCTGAGGTTGTGTCTCTTTAAAGTTCTATTTCTGCAGGTATTACCTCTTGATCTTTAACTTCAGGAAGAGGGTTATCTATACGTGTAAGCAGAGGTAGGATACCTTTAACATCTTCAATTGTTATTATAGGCGTTTTGAGCAATTGAATTATGAGATTACCAATAATAGTCACACTTTTGTAATCGTTTCTTTTAGATGCTTTTCTGTAACTTTTGAGGAACTCCTTAAAGGCTTTTTCCCTTTCAGAGAATTTCTTATTAACTATTTTTCTATACTCTTCTAAGTATTTTTGAGAGCTTTCGAGAATAATTTGTAATTGTGCTTCTATAAGTTTTCTTTTTGTCTTTTCCCTTTCTTTAATAGCTTGAAGTTTCATATATTCTTTCGCTAAATCAAAAAGAATGTCTGGGGGAAGTGGAACAGGAGGATTTGGTTTCGGTTGTATAGAAAGTTTTGTTTTCATACAAGCTCCTCCTTCTTTATTATTGGTTCGTCCATGGCTTCTTTTAAGTTCTTTGCTAAATTTACAAGAGTCCTTATATCTTCCTTCTTTACAATTCCATTTCTGTAAAATTTCTTCTCTACTAAACTGAGTTTTTCATCAAACTCAACGAATAAAGATTTTCTTACCCTTATCTCAGAGTTTGCTTTCCTGTTAAGCCATCTGAGTTTTTCTATTACTATTTTTGCCTTAGCTATTGCCTTTTCTACTTCTTTTTCGTATTCACGAGCTTCTGTAAGAGCCTCCTCCGCCTTTCCGTTCAAAACTAATCCCCCTACGAGAATAGCTGGTCCAAGAGTAATACCACCCAAAATAAGCGTTCCGAGTGCTATACCTCCTCCTCCTGCAGCTATTGCTCCTCCACCCAGCCAGGCCAAGAGGGCGTTTTCAAATGCAGCTCCAGAAAGTGTAGCTATGGCTGTTCCTGTAGAAGCCGTGCCTATCGCTGTACCCAAAGATATCGTTCCTAAATAGGAAGCTCCGCTGGTGAATACAGCTTTACCTATGACCTCGAAAACATCTGAACCCTTTAGCGTAGAGATGCCGCGATTTATTCTTTCTATTTCACCAATAAGTTCATCAAGTTTGTACCTTGTAACGTTTTTCCTGATTTTTACGTTAGAATCTAATTTCCTCATTAATTTAGCAAAATCGTTTAAACGTTTGTAAACTTTTTTCGTTAGTCTTCCCAGTTTCTCAATATTTGCATTTAACTTCTCCTTTTCCCTTTCAAACTCTTTTTCTGTTTTCTTATATTTTCTCTCAGCTCTTTTCACAATGTTTTCAGCTTCTTTAAGTTTAGTTGCAGCGTCTACAGTTGCAACAACACCAACTATTGCTGATCCGGCTCCTATAATACCCAAAATTATCGGTATCATTTCGTAACACCTCCTATTTTTATAAAAACCTTTCTCTAACAAAAAATCTGACACCTAACTAAATTCTTTATCTATGAAGAAATATCCCTCTTATCTGAACTTGTATGAAACGGGGGAGCTTGAAAAGAGGGTGGAAAAAGCCCTTGAAATGCTGAGAAAATGTAATATCTGCCCTCACAACTGCGGTGTGAACAGGCTTGAAGACAGTAAAAAGGGATACTGTAAGGTGGGCAGGTACGTAGTGGTAGCGGATTACTTTCCACACCTCGGTGAGGAGTTTCCAATAAGGGGATACAGGGGGAGCGGAACGATATTCTTCTCCTACTGTAACATGAGGTGTGTTTACTGTCAGAATTACGACGTGAGCCAGCTCGGTGTGGGAAGGGTTATGAAACCCGAAGACCTCGCCGAGGCTATGCTGGAACTACAAGAAGAGGGCTGTCACAATATAAACCTCGTTTCACCCTCACACGTAGTCCCTCAAATCCTTGAAGCCCTCCTAATAGCGG
>QNXQ01000055.1 GCA_003978875.1 Aquifex sp.
TACCACTCTTTCTTTTTTGTTTTTCCTTTCATTACCACTTTTGGTCAGGGTTGGCCGATTTAAATCATGATGATTTAAATCAGTGATTTAAATCAAGATTTAAATCAAATTATTTTTTTTTTTTAAATCATTGATTTAAATCAGTATTTACTTCTGCCCAAACCAACATGGAATGTAAAGGAAAAATATAAAAACAAACACATACTTACACCTGCTTTATATATTTCTGAGGAATAGAACACTAAAAGCTTCCTTTTACAATACAACAAAAATTTCCACATTCCATTAAAAAATGAAATCAAAGGGTTTTACTTGTAATGAACTGTACTTATTTCTGAGGAGTAGAATACTAAAGCACTTCCTTTTACAATACAGTATAACAAAAAATTCCACATGCTATTAAAAAAAGGAAATCAAAGAGGTTTACTTATAATGAACTGTACTTATTTCCTGAAGTAATGAATTTAAAAAAGAAAATTATTATGGCCTGTATTTAAAACAAAAGCACATTGAATTTATACTGTAAAAGCAGTCTTTGAAAAATAATGATACACTTCTTTGAAAGTAGTTCATAAAAATTCTTTGAAATCGAAATTCAAAATCTTTAAAAAATAAGGTTTTTAATTCTTATGACAATAAATTTGGTTCTTTTAGGCATCCTGATCATTATTCATTAGTATCATCAAAATCAAATACATCCATTTTGTGTGCATTCATGGTTTTAAACAAAAACACCAGTTTTGCTGCTTTTTCTGTCCCCAGCCGGTTCCTTAGTTTTGAATGTACAATACCATAGCTTGAAAAAACTCTTTCAACCCCCGATGAAGAAGCCACTGCAGACAGTAGTTGTTGTGCTGCTGAAATTACATCACTATCCAACACATTTGAATGTGACCTCCACCATTCAACAGCTGACATACACTTGGTCACAGAATCACTAAACTTAAATGCATGGAAAGGAGACGATTTAGCTTGAAATTTCATGATGACTGGGACAAGTGAGGGAAACTTTTCATTGGCATAGTCCATTGCATTATTTACTTCTTCTGCACTAAGCAGTTTTCCTTGAAGGGAAGGATGAATCAGGTTTGCAAGAAGATGAGCTTGTGTTATGACTTGGTCAAACCTCTTTTTTGCAGCAGTTACTGCATCTCTGTCATTGCATAAAGTTGTGATTAATTCTTTCCAAATGTTCACTACTTCAGCAATTGTACATTTATCACTCTGTACTTTGTCTAAAGCCACAGCTATTGGTTCTAGTCGTGCAAGTAGGTCCTCTGCTGACCGCTTCAGTGTTAAGTTAGATACCTTTTCTCTAACTTTTCACAAATTTTCATGAGAGTTGGCCAGTTCTTTATGTATATCTTCAGACAGTTACACATGGTATTCCATCTTGTGTCCTGAGGCATAACAAGACGTTGCCCACCTTCCTGGCGATATCTTGCAGAAGCATAGTGATTGTTTCTAAAGTATTTTACTATATACACCACATGCTCTTTAATATTGCCAATTTCCAGATCATGAGCCAGAAGATTCAGAATGTGTGCAGTACAGCCATAGGTCACCAGCTTCAGTTCATTTTCCTGTTCTAACAGTTTCCTCATTTTGTTTACATTAGCTGCGTTATCTGTCACAACACTACCAACATGGCAATCAAGTTCTTTACACTTCTGAATCGCTGATTTTGAGAGCTCTTCTAGATATTCAGCAGTATGAGGCTGGCCACTTGTGTCTATTGTATCCACTAGATACATATGGCCATTTGAGGTTGTCACTGTAACACATATAATAGGCTCGTTGTGAATGTTAGACCATCCATCTAAAGACAGACATACAATTTCATCCTTCAGCTCTGTGGCACACTTTGCATATTCTTTCTCATATACCATGGGTAGGAATTTGTCTGCAATTTCTTTTCTTGTTGGAGGAGTGTATCCTGGCCTCAACTTCCCAACCATTTCACGAAACTGAGGATGTTCTACCAATCTAAATGAAGAGTTGGTTGCAAAGACCATCTTAGCGACTTCTTCATCAAGGTTTGCTTTTTCATAAGAAGTTGTCTTAGTAACAAATGTGTCCAAAGTTGTTGCTTTACGCTTTGAAGAACTTGTGGCAGAAGTTGGACTCTCTTTCTGTAATACTGGAGTTGCAACACTTCTTTGAGGCACCTTTGGAGTCAGTGGTGTTGAATTTGATGCAATAGGTACACTTTCTGAAAAAGAAACCCCAAGTTGATAGGATACAACTTCTACTGTATTATCAAAATAACGTTTTTTCATAGCACGGACACAATAAATACAGCATGGTATATGGTAGTGCTTGGTTTCTCATGAGAAGAACTTCATAGAAAGACAAGGTGGGGTTCTCAGACCCTTGCTTTTTCAGGAAGCACATTAGTACAAACGGTGAAAGTAAAGCAATAGCTTATACTGTAATGTTTAAAGATGTTAAATCACACTGGCGTTATGATCAATATGGTAATAAAACCCACACTTGAGAGAAGTTATATATTTGTCCAGACAGTTTCGGTGGACACTGCCACCATCTTCAGTGGAAAGTCTAAGAACGAGGCAAACAGGATATACAAGAAACAGTAACTACAGAATGGAATTAGTAGAAAAAAGAAGAAAAAGCAGAATAGATTTTAAGCAGGTATGGACATTTCTACTAGTAGAAATGTCCATACCT
>QNXQ01000110.1 GCA_003978875.1 Aquifex sp.
CAAGCTGTACATGAGGTACCTAGCCCTTAGACACGGCAAACCTGGTGCGAACCCCTGCGATAGGATTAAGTAAGCACATGAGTAAGGTCCCAGCTGTAGCTTACCTGCGCGTCTCCACGGAGGAGCAAGACATCGAAAACCAGCGTAACTACTTAATGAGGTGGGCCAACGAGAGGAACATCGAGATAGTGGCGTGGTACGAGGACGAGGCTGTTAGCGGGGCTGTAGACCCCTTCGTGAGACCTGGGTTCAGGGCATTGATAAGTGATATTGAGAGTGGTAGGGTTCAGGCCAAGATGCTCCTCGTGTACGAGTTCAGCAGGCTCGTCAGGAACTTCGACGACCTCTTCAGGTTGCTCGACTACGTGGAGAGGCGGCTGGGGCTGGTGGTGGTTAGTGCGTCGCCCAAGGAGGCGATCCTCCAGACTACGGATGGGGCCATCAGGAGGTTTCTGTTGGCGGTGTTCGCATTCGTGGCTCACATGGAGAGGGAGTTCATCAGGATGAGGACGAGGGCGGCGCTCCAGAAGGCTAAGCAGGAGGGGAAGATAAGGAGTATTGTGGACGAGATCGACGAGAACGTGAAGATGATGATTATCCAGGATAGGCTGAGCGGAATGTCGCTGAGGAAGATAGCCCAGAAGTACGGAATAAGCCTCTACGCCGTGAGGAGAATACTAACCGAGAAGGGGCTGAGCGACAACCACTACTCCTGCCCGAGGTGCTTCGCCAGGCTAAAAGTAGTCGAGAGGAGCATCAGGCCGATAGGGAACAGCTACGTGATCGTGACCAGGCTCAGGTGCGATAACTGCGGCTACGAGAAGGAAGAAACGACGTAGGAGCAACGGACCAATAATAATAAGACTGTGCCAAAGTGGAGACTAGGAATACAACTAGGCGATGCCTTGGAGCACGTACTTAGCGAAGTGGGGTCGGATTCCTGTGTCTTGGTTCCCCTGGTGAACCACCCCCTCACCTGGTTCATATTCGAGGACATGGTATTCGAACTCCTAGACAGACTCAGAGACGGCAAGTACTACTCTGGGGAAGCCCTACAAAACCAAGTGGCTAGGATCATTAATAGGGCTGGGACGAAGCTCGTGTTCGGCGTCTGCGGTAACCCCAATCCCTTGGACACTGCTACCAAGGCTTTCCTCCTCTATAAGAGGGAGGAGGATGGGACGTATAACGTGTTCACGTACTCGCTCCACGATGAGAAGGACCTGGAGGAGCTCGCGTATAGATTGTCCAGGTACAGTGACAATCACGTATTCATCGACGTGGGGCTGGACATACCCATTGGGGGAAGCTACATGTTGACGCTCCTACTGAGAGTAGATAGGGAAAGATTCTTGCCAAACCTCTTGAGGAGCCTGAGCAGAGTCGTGCTAAGCGGCAAACCATGGATAGAGTGGGTAGTTGAGCAAATCCGAAGCGGGAACCTATACGTCGGAGTGAAATCTAGGATAGACAAGAGGATAATATTCGTAACAAGGATAAACACCACCAGCAACCTAACCAAGGCAGCGATCATAATCGCGACCAAGGCAAAACTATCGAACACTGCCTCAGAGAACCAGCCCGAGCTCGTTGAGAAGTTCCTGGAATCCGTGCTGGAGGACATGAAGAAACTCTCCAAGATTGGGGAAGACGCAACAATAACCGAGCTGGGAAACAAGTACACATACGTAGCAAAACTAGTAGAGATACCAACCAAGACGCAGGTAAAACTACTCACACTAGCAACACCCAAAGTACTACAATACAAACAAGAAATCCGAGCAATCTACTAAGTATTTGGATTAGAAGATTTATCTAAAACTATTACACAAATTATTACTAGATTACTACTGGAGTGTACTACTTATACCAAATTTCTAATTCCTATTAAAAATTTATAAATATATAAAAATAGCATGGAGCCAAATCTAAAACTCAAAGAAGCACTCTGGGTATATAACCTTTTTTACGGAAAACCTGCAGAAGAAAAAATATCTGAATTATTATTAGAAGTTAAGAATTTAAACATATACGAAATGAAGTTATTTGAAGACGAAAATGGAATTAAAATCATTGGGAAGAACTCCGCATATTGGGTTCACAAAAACAAAATATTTGATCTTAACGTAAAGTTATTCAGTGAGAACTTTGAACGTCTATTACAAAACATAAATCATATTGAAAGCTTAAGGGTAGCGGCAATAGCTCGAATATTAGAAATTGTTAATATCGATATTAGTGAAATTAGTGGATATATCGCCAGTGGATACACTGAGGAATATGACAATTGTAGTGGTAAGCGTTGCGAATATGAAGAAAAATATTACTTTTTTGCATTTATAGAAAAGAATAGTGATCTATATCTTATAAATGAAACTATATATAAGCGCACGACCTATTATGATGATATTAAAGAAGAAAAATCTGAGTATGAGTGGCGTCATGAGGAATTTTATGAGAAAATCAAATCATTTTCCAGAATCAAGCAAGTAATTAAATTAATTTAGTATTTTAGAAGTAGAATATATATTTTATTTTTTATATAATTTTATTTTTCTAATTTAACCATAATACTTAAGCTTTAAGCTACTTAAAAACTTAATGAAATTTCATTATTATTTATAGATTTACTATATCTAATTTCACAATATTATTCATTTTTATCATA
>QNXQ01000141.1 GCA_003978875.1 Aquifex sp.
GAGTTTCAATTATAATAGTTTTGAATTTTTTTAGTTCTGATTTTTTCAGTTTCGATTTTTTCAGCTTTATTTCTTTCAGTTTTATTTTTTTCACTTAACTTTTTCAGCTTGTATGTTTTCAGCGTTTTTTTTTTTAGTTTTGATTTTTCACATAAAACTTTAAATGATAATTTTTCATGTTTTTTTTCAGGTTTAATTCTTTGAGTTTGAAATTTTTTTCTCTTAATTTCTTCGGTTTTTATTTTTTCATTTTCGATTTTTTCATTTTTTATTCTTCCATTTTAGATTTTTTCAGTTTCGATTTTTTAATTTTAAATGCTTTTCAGTTTGGATCTTATTGTTCTATTTTTTCAGCTTTGATTTTTTGCGTTTCATTTTTTTCAGTATTGACTCGTATTGACCCTCAACCCCGAACACCTGGATGGGCGGCTGAAAGGGCAAAGATCAGTCATTCAAGGTCACGTCAGGTAGGAAGGGAGTGCCAAGTTGTGGTGTGTCATTTTTGGCTTGACATTAGCACTTTACTAATTTAATTTATGTTATATATATAGGTTGAGGCACACTGAGATGAGGATGGTTAGATGGATTTGTGGTGCATCTTTGAATGATAGGCCTGGTGGGATCAGGATTGCAAACAAAGATCCGAGAAGTAGAATGGAACTCGAATGCATTAGTGATGTGTGAGAAGAGGTAGATTGAGGTGGTTTGGGCATGTGGAAAGAATGCAGGAGGATGATTGGGTGAAAAGGGTGGAGGTATGAATGTTGATGGTAGCTGATGGAGACTAAAGTTGCTCCCAAGTACACAAATACCCTGCAAGGTGGAGACTATTTGGGTGGGTTTCCTTTCACACAGTAGCATCTATTCACCTGGCAGAGAATAGATCAGATGCAAGTCTAGGAATTGTGACCTTGCAGTCTGGCAAGAGCGGAAATCCAGCAACCATGCCCTTATGTGTGTGTGGACACTTGCTATAAAAAGACCAGGGATAGTCTTCGCCACACAACAAGTGGTAAACAGTCGGCCCTAAAATTTTTGAAGTAGTAATGATAGCCTATGCACAATGGTGTCAAGGGTGAACTAAGTTTGATTGAAATAGGGAAATCTGTGTAGTGCCATAGCTGAGAAGAGCCATTTAGTAACACATCAAACAAAAGGCCAACAAACCACTCAGCCATTGGCAATTGTTTATGGCTCAATCATTAACATTCATACCCAGTGTTTGCTGTGCCAAGGTTCAGATCCTAGCCACTGCTCTGTATATATTTACCTTTCATGGCTTTGTTCCATACCAGGCCCCTTGGTGTTTCAGAAGAATTGTTGCCCCTAGACAGGTGGAGGCCAATTCATGTGCATCTCCATTTTTTATATATCCCAGGTGTGCCAGAACACACTTGATGACAGGGGACAACAGTGTTCAGTGGAGTGCACAGTCTGGTTATCTGTGTTTGTATGCCATTTGTCCCTCGGTTAACAGAGATGAATTTCAAAATGAACCAGACTGGGGCATCTTCCACCCTTCATCCCCACCAATTATTCCCTTCCCTCCCCAACCACTCACCTGTATCAGCTGTTGACGCACCACAGAGGTGGAGAAGGACCTCGCCTGGTGGAAGAAGGATGAAAGACAAGTGAAATAGGAATACCAGGCGAGTTTATCGATAAGGCAGATAGTAAGTGAATCTTCTATTTCAGCAAACATCCTTTATCATTTGTTCAGTTTAGAATTTGCTATGGTGCCAATCCAAATAAATGACAAGGGTATATAGATTATCTTAGCATTATTATGTAAAATAAATGTTGGGAGTGTGAGAGGACGACCCCCTGTTAAATGGTAGGATAGTGTGTTGGAGTACATGAGAGAGAGAGAGAGGATGCAAGAGTGAGAGGACTGGAAGATGTGAGAATGAGGTGCATGGACAGGTGCAAATGGAGACTCTTCTGCCGTGGCCACCCCCTTGAGGGAGTTGCAAGGAACTGGCGTAGATAGATAGATAGATATTATGTAACAAAAGTAACAATGTCGTGTTTTTCAAGTGAAATTTCAGGTTTATAAATACAATCAAGGGACATGATTTATAAGCTGAAGGAATTTGTGAAGGCGTGAACAGAACCGCCGTGATGACCAAACAACCATGACCTACAACTCATGACGAGCATCACACACATGCATAACACCACATATGATCCTCGGCCAATGCAAAAATCAACCATAATAACACTGCTGTGACCCCATCAGCTGATCCTGCAACACCGGAGCCTCATATTTACAATCATTCCCTCACTCCCACGCCTCATAAACCCACCACAAGCCTCTCTACGCACTATAACGTTACTGTAGTAGAGAATATGCCACGTAGGTTGAGATAATGGAAATGCTCTCACCAGGACACCAAAACGAGCAGCCATTGTGAAGGAAGGACCGGCGACTCTGCATCTGTATTGCCACCCCCTTCTGCCCTTCCCGAGGGTCCAGGTTGAGGGGACGGCAATGCAATTTTTTGGTGGTTTTAGTTCTATCAAAATGGTAGCTGCCACCAGCCCAGTATATCGGGCAAAAAAAAGAATGAATGGTAAGATAAAGGCACTGAAATAACCTCAACTGGGTTCACGTGGTTTTTGGCCTTAGGGGGGATTGCACAC
>QNXQ01000139.1 GCA_003978875.1 Aquifex sp.
CATTTTTTGGCAAAATATTTTCGAAAAATGGCAGGTTTTGTGGCATTTATTAAAGGAAAATAGAAAACTTAAAAATGTCCAAAAGTTCAAATCCTTTATTGAAAACAGTTGCTTCTTAGTGATGTTTTGGGCTGATATTTATTGACCACACACACACAGTTAAATGAAAGCAAATACAGAAAAGGGCATAAATTCAGCTCATCTACGTACCATACAGTTATTCACTATTCCTGTAAGATTTCAGCCATTAATTCCATATCATCAGGTTCTGTATTATCAGTATCGCCTTCATTAGTTTCATCATGGTCATACATACTTGAATTGAATTTCTTCAGTATCTCTTCTGATACTACAAAATCCTTGCAGCAGGAATTATTTAACATTAAGTGTGACCTAATCATCAAAATGCTCTTTAAGAGCTTGTGCCCCATCTTATTTCTTACTTTTGTCTTAGCTAAGGCAGCCTGACTAAATACTCTCTCAACAAATGCATTTGATATGGGTAGACATAACTTATTTAAGACTAATTTTGCCAAAGTTCTGAAGCAACACACACCTGCTGCATTCTTAAAGTTATAAACATTGCACCAAAAATTCATCTGATCATTATTAAGGTCAATCTGATCAATCCCTGCATTTGTCCAGTCACACAGCCTGATATTTATATATTGTTTTTCCAAGTCATCAAGATTTTCATCGCTTGTGCAAAATTCTGCCACGTTCAACTCGTGAAACTGAACACCTCTACTCTGGGAGAGAAGAACATCAGGGTGAAAAGCTTGTAAAGTATCAAAAAACTTGAATTTCTCTGGCAGCCTCATGGATACTTCATCTACGGCTGTCTTCAAAAAATTGAGGCATCGATGCTTGATATTTAGTACCTGCTCATTAGAAAGTTTTGATTCCGACAGTTCCTGATAGAATTTAGCTCCAAAGAGAATGTCTGTGATAGGTTTGAGATGTGTATCTTCAATCTTTTCATACATTCTCACATATTTATCTCTACAGATTCTACTTCTCAACGAAATGTAGAAAACATCCAAGTCCTTGAATAAACGACACTGGTCAGCATTTGTGTGTTGGAAAGAAGCATTAATTTGCTCAAACTCATTTATGAGTGGAGAGGCAAATACTAGGTATAAGTAGTTTGATCTGTCATTTAGCATTTCCAACAGTGACCTGGAACTGTAGTTTTTTGTATATCTAATGCATCTGAAATATGCTGTGAGCTCATGCCATTGCCTGATAACTGAATCAATAACTTTCCCAGTCACCAACCACCTAGTCTCTGACGGACTGAGAAATTTTGTGGGATGCAAATTAGGAATGTTTGCATTCATGACATGAAACAATGTATCATAGTCACTTCTCCTAAGAGAGCTAAATTAAAACCATTTTGCAATTTCACTGAGCAGAAAAGAGAGATTAGAAGGCAGCTCACCAAATGCATATTTTCCACACAAACTTAAGCTGTGGCAAATACATTTAACTAAAACACAATGAGGAGAATGTTCTCTTTTCTTTGTGTACACAGAGTTATGAGCTCCACACAAATTGGATGCACCATCAGTACCTAATCCTATAATATTACTCAGTGGAACATTGTGTGTATCAAAGTAGGACTTGATGTCTGAGAAAAGAGATGATGCTGTACATGAGGTAACAGGAAGTAATGTCAAGAATTTTGTTGCAACTGATGGCACATCCTCCTTGAAATATCTCACACACATGCACAGGTGCTTTGTAACCGAGACATCAGTCGACTCCTCAATAATGAGCGAAAATGAGGTCTGTTGTATGTCTTTGATTACTGAGTCATGAAGACAAGGGTGTACAACATTAGTGAGAATAGTGGTGCATTTTGTTCTGTGGTGTTTCATACCATGCAAACAATCAGTCTTTCTTGAAGATTCATTAATGATTTCTCCTAAGTGATCTGTTGCTCTGATAGCTGCATGACAGGCAATGGCAACACTCCATCTAATATCAAATATTTTCATTTCTCTTAGACCACCAGTGAAATATGATGAAACACTTGGGGAACCTTTGATTTGATCTGCTGCTTTCTGCTGCTTCTGACATTGGGCATGCATTTAAGCATTGTACTTCTTATTTCTATCCTTAGTCTTGCATATCTTACACCACAGGTCATCTGAATCATCAAGTGGAGAGTGTGTTAACCATCCTGAAACAATTGATTCTTGGTATAAGGAAATTTTATATATAACAGTTTTCAGGTACAATCAACACGGCTAATATAAGAACATTAGAGTATAAGAAAATTAGGAGGCTGAAAAGACCAACCGACCTATTCCAGGCAGCTCTATGTACCCAAGACCTACCATCTGTCCTCGTCATCCATGAATTTGTCCAACCTTCGTTTAAAGCAATCTATCGTCTCTACACTTACTACATATCTGCTAGACATAACACGCAAATCACGAGCATTTGTTTTTTTTTCTAATATATAACTTCTCATCCCTTACCTTGAAAATCTTTTATCCAATGCCCTGGTAGAGGTTTAATTTTGGGCATACTAGCGACGAAGCCTTCCGAAACCAATAAAACTGACGATCGTCAAAGTGACACTCTCACTATCCTGACTTCTCGCAAGAAACTGAACTGAGT
>QNXQ01000041.1 GCA_003978875.1 Aquifex sp.
ATCAATAAATACACTAATAATAATTTCCTTATTACATTTTGTATTTCAAATAAGATTGTTAATAAAATTTTCCAGCTAGTGAAACTTAATAAAATATAGCACGAAACCATGTACTTTAATGCAGATATTAGTAATGAAACACAACACCTTTACTCAATAACTGAATAATAATAGAAATTATTTGTTCCCTTAATTGAGGCATAGCACAGAATGTCTATCTATCTATCTATATAACAGGCTGACATCCCCTTAACCCGTAAGAGGTCAGCATATCTTACATCCCATATACTTATCCTGGTCACCAAAAATTGAATTTTCATTTTTGCTCCCATATAACTCAAAATGCTCCCAAATACGGAAATAACTGAGTTAAAGTTTGAAATCACCATTTTTAAATGTCCCGCTGGGGCTTTAAAACTGGCTCGCTCAGTGATGCTGCCAGACGTACGATTTGGAGCCATGCTGCATTCTTTTTTTTTGCGTCGTTTTCCGCTCATCTTATAGCACTAGGTAATAGTCTACGATATGAATGTCCATAATAACTGCCTATTCATAAAGATACAGGCTTGTTTTCATGTATAAATCATTCCTTTTTCAAAATAAAACACTTTCATCACAAAATTATTGACTATTGGTTTTTTTTTTGTGTTGTTTTTAACACAAAAGGTATCCTTTTTCTTTTTCTTCCACATTCCTTACCCAGTATTACCCAAGATGCTCAGAAGTGTAGCATGGTATGGTATTCCTCAAAGCAAGGCTCAATGCATAGAGCCACGTCACACTCGTGACAGTAGTACCGAGTGTCGCTCCGTTTTCTTTCTCGTCTAGTTGTGTGGCTGCACACACGACAGGCTTTCTGCACTTTTTTCTTTTTCATATCTGGTCGTGGCTACATGGTGCGTGGAAAGTGGCGTCCTGTGAGACGTACAGGATTGTCAGCCACATGACGACCTGGGGTAGAGCGCTCCATGGCATTACCTTCCAACAACTGATGTACCACTTCTGTGACATACTCTTGTAGAGTGGGATTCTTGCTTGTCTTCTGCTTGAACAAAATATGAGCATTCAGCATTGTTACATCATTTAGGTGGAAAAATAGCTTCTTATACCACTTGAGTGTTTTACGACCACATTCTATGGAAGAAATCATTGCGTCAGCTTTGTCTACTAGACGCATGTTGGTATTGTAGTCTAGCACACACTCTGGCTTCATGATGCGCTGTCTGGTGGAGCGATCAGTGTTATGGCTGAGAACCATCTGAGGATGGTGGATGGTGGTGAGAAGTGTTACCTCTCGTTTATCTTTCCACAGAACTGCGAGTGTATTCTTGGCTTTCTTGTAGGCACAGTCTCCCTTGTTTGGTAGAGGAGAAAAACATGGCATGTGTTTTCTGCGCTTTGTCACTGTTCCACATCCACCTGTCTCTCTGGAGGAAAGAGGTTCAAATAATGCTGGACCTGTGTACCAGTTGTCAACATAGAGTACATGATTTTTATCAAGATAAGGCTCCATAAGTGTCATCACTACAGCCCCTGACAGTCCCAGGCTCTTATCATCAGTGACATCTGTCCCAGCCCCTGTGTAAAGCACAATGTCCTGCACAAAACCAGTCTTGCAGTCACAAAGTGCAAATAATTTGAGGCCAAACCTGTGGAGTTTTGATGGTATGTATTGGTGGAAACTAATGTTTCCACGCCACAACATCAAGCTCTCATCAATGTTGACGTTTTTGTAGGGATAAAAAGCGTCCTTGAATTTACCTCTGAGATGATCAAAGACAATGCGAATCTTGTTCATCTTTTCAGTTGTGTTGTTTGCATATGCTTTCAAGTTGTCAGTGAAGTGAAGTGCTCGCAATATATTGCTAAATCTGTTCACTGACATGACCTTGCTAAAAATTGGTGTCTGGTTTACAGGATCGGTACTCCAATAATCTCTGTAGTTGTTTTTCTTGACAACACCCATAAGCATCACAAGGGCCAAAAAAAACTTCATCTCAGGTACTGTAACATCATACCACTGGTGTTCACGTGACTGAGGAAGCAACACTTTCCCTCCTCTCATGAAATACACGTAGCGGTTTGTCTCAGTCACAATTATTTCCAAGATGTTGTCATCCCAGAAATAATTGTAGAATTCACACTCTAGGCTATCTGCTGTGAATGCTTGTACTTTTACTCCTGAGTTTGATTCATCAAAACTGAAAACCTGTGGCTCAAAATCTGCCCCATCTACCCAGTCCCATCTGCCAGCAAGCATAGCTGCGTCAGGTGTAGTAGGTACCCTCCCCCTACCCTGGGGAAGTGGTGTTTTGCGGTGTGTGCAAAACAAAGGAGGAGGTGGGCTTGCCCGTGTGCGGCGTGCCTCATCACTGCCTTGCGGGAGTGAGGGTGTAAACTCGTCATCAGACTCATCAACATTATTATCAGTTAGGACAACAGATGACTGTTGCCTTCCACATGAAGGTGACCTAGCCTCCCTTCTCTTCTTCCTTGCACTGGGTGCATAGAGCCAGTCACAAGTGTTGGAAGGGGAAGATGAAGTGGAGGCATGCAAAGGTCCAGCATTCAGAGAGGGAGGAGTGTGTGCAGGTGGCGGGAACACACCAAAGTATTTTGCCTCA
>QNXQ01000181.1 GCA_003978875.1 Aquifex sp.
AAAAACCTGGAAGATATAAACTAACCAAAATAAATTCACAATAATTCCACTAGCAGTAAAAAAAAAACCAGAAACAATCATTATTAACAACCAGGTGATACAATACAAAAAGGAAGAAAAAATACTAGAACTAACAATAAGTAGCATTGGATATAACCAACACATCAAAGACACAGTTAACAAAGGAAACCACACACTCTCCATATTAAAAAAAAAAAAAAAGATTCAGTCCCATCTCTCCAAACATAAAGCTTCACCTAGTGTAAGCTTTTCTCCTCCCAGTTCCAGAATACCCTCAAGACCACTAATAGCGTTACCACAAACATAAATATCCACACTGCAAGAGCTACAAAACAGAGCCTTCAGATTCACCCTCAAAATACCACATCCATACCCAATGAATACAAAACAAATGCACCAAAGGTATAATATACAAACAATAAACACACCAGAGCCATATAATCCAACCAAAATCTTGAGATGAGAATGACGAAATCGTCAACACCTTAAGAAACTTTCAACCTCCAAAACACCACGCCTGGTTTAAAAGACCCTCCCACCTGCCAGTTTACAACAGCCAAACCCAATATACTAACAAGTCAAGACTAAATCGAAAACTGTAATATTTACACATAAAATCAAGACCCACAATAATACTGTTCACACAAAATAACTATAACATAGATACAAAATAAGAAACAAAGAAGAATAGCAAAGTGGAAATCCCACAAACTATTTTCTCCTCACTCTCCTTCATTTTTCTTTACTTATTTTCTTCCGCTAACTCTCTTTTTTCACCCCGTGTATATCACCCCCCCAACCCCCAACCCCAAAGGTTCCAGGTTCCAGAAGTCCAGACACAGGATAGATACCTTGTCTCAGTCCGCAGCTGTGTACATACTGTACATAACTGTGATAAATGCAAATAGTCCCCTGTAAGACATTCCACGCCAACAGGTGCTGTCTACCACTGAGACGGGAAGCGAAGTCTGCAACCAGACCCGAGATAGACAAGACGGGTTTGGTAACTCGTCAAGTTGAGTACCAGCCAAGATGAGACAACGCTGGTACGCTGGTACAACTTACAAAATGCTTGTGTGAGTCCCGGAGTCCGGGGAGCAGACTGTGCCATTACTGGGTAGCGGTGCATACAAAGGAAGGGAGGGATCCAGGAGAGTGAAGTATTGGTGATGCTGGAGATGTCTTTATGTGCCAGTGCAATTTATTCCCCACACAAGAAAAGAGAGAGAGAGAGAGAGATTAATTACGTACAATTACATAGAAACTCAGACCACATGGACCTTTGGGTCCAAACTAGGTGGTCTGTCCTTAACCTAGAGTTAACGTTATCAAACGCAGCTAAAAGTTGGCTTTAAATTTACTTCCCGGGGCTGGCACTGGTGGTTCAGCTGACGCTCCTTCGGTCCAAGATTATTTTTTCTTCCCACCATGATTAGTACAGAGGAAAGGCGACCGTGACGGTAAGATTTTGTGTGTAGGGACTCGAATTTCCCTTTTACCGTCGGTTACCAGTGAACGCAAAGGTACCTCACAAAAATTTATCGTCTTAGGTAGCCTTCCTGTTAGTTTATGTAGTAAAGCAATTTGCTTGCATACTATTACCCCTCGAAGACTTTGATTACTTTAACCGTACTGGGCTGTAGATCACGCCGTTATGACACCAGTGTAATGCCCGTAATTTCCTTAGGTTACTGCTATTTGGGGTCGCTACACGCCTGGCGTGCCTACTGGTCGCCCTGCACGGATTTTCTCTCTTTGAGCCAGTCCACTTGAGTTAACGTAGTCATAAGCAAACGCAGTCAAACATTCAGCAGGACGTCGGGTCATATAGCTTTAGGGTATACCTTGATGGAGGAGTTCCTGATCAAGTTTGTTTTTAAAAGAATTTATTGTATTGCCCTGCACCACAGAAGGTGGAAGCTTATTCCACTCTCTAACGACGTCATTTGTAATGTAGAATTTAGTGCAGTCTAGCTGTATCTGTCTACATCTTACTTTTACTCCGTTACTCCTCGTTCGTGATAAGTCACCCATTAAAAACAACTTATTTGCAATAACATTCATAAACCCTTTAAGTATTTTAAAACACTCTATAAGTTTTCCTCGGAGACGACGTTTCTCGAGAGAGAAAAGGATTAGTCGTGCCAATCTCTCCCCATAAGATTTATTACGCAAAGAAGGGATCATCTTCGTGGTCCTACGTTGGACAGTTTCTAATTTTCCTATGTCCTTAGCATGGTGAGGCTACCAAAATTGCACCGCATACTCCAAGTGGGGTTTGACTAAGGTGATATGTAGAGGTAAAATTATATATTTATTCTTGGAGGAAAAAAATTATATTAATATAGCTCAGCATTTTATTGGCTTTACCCGCAGCGTCTTTGCATTGCTGCGATAATTTAAGGTTCCACGCAATCGTATGACCAATATCTTTGACATACTGTACGCTTCCAAGTTTCACGCCGCACATTTCGTAATCATATTTTTGGTTTCTGGTTCCCACTTGAAGAATATGGCATTTGTTGACGTTAAAAGGCATTTCCCACCTATCAGACCATGCCGAGATTTTGCGCAAGTCTTCCTGGAGGCTTTGC
>QNXQ01000111.1 GCA_003978875.1 Aquifex sp.
CGAGAGAAAATACGAGAGAATAAAGACCTAATTTGAACAGGTAATCAGGTACTAGTTGAGGTATACCATCTTTCTCAAGTTCTTCTCTTACAATCTTGTCTTCATAAGCTGTCCTTGTTCTGAAAGTTACGGTAATATCCAGCCCGGGTATTTTTACTGTCTCTTTATAAAAACCTTTGGTTATAAGGTCATTCAATATAGCAACTCTTTCCTGGTCATCAATTTTTACTTCCTCTACGCCCGGGGCTTTTTCAACAACTTCCTTTCTATTTAGTGCTTCTGCTAAGTCCATCTCAGAATAAATTTTGTTTCGCTTACAGAATTCTAAATATGAGACCATCAATAATACGGATAGCTTTGTTGAATATTGTAAAAACAGATAGACAAAAACAAGAAGATAGAAGCAGGAACAGACAGGCTAAAAAGAAACGTACTCACAACCAGTCAAAGTGGTCGTAGTATGACCAATCATGTCTTTACTGTGGTCATACTATGACCACAATTGAGAAAGTCCTTGATTTTCAAGGCTTAAAACGTGGTCATAGTATGACCATCGGTTAGTATCTATTAACCCAATCTACTCTTAGAAAATCAATAACTAGAAGCCAATTGGTCATAGTATGACCACTTTTACAGTTTTTCCAGAAAAACATATATATATAAGGATTTTTTCAAAAAACTTTTTTCTGTTGTGAAAAAATTTCCTTATATATATATGTTTTTCTGAAAAACTCACTGTAGTGGTCATAGTATGACCAAATGGCATCTAACATTTGAATTTCAATAGTTACCTTAGGTTAGTAACTACTAACCAGTGGTCATAGTATGACCACACTCTAACCCTTGTAAATCAAGGACTTTCTCTGTTGTGGTCATACTATGACCACAGAAATGACAAAGGTGGTCGTAGTATGACCACTTACTAACACCACAATTTAATACGTGATTGACTTAGACATACCATCAGACTGGAAAAGGTATATAGAAACGTTCTGTATAAACATCGCCAGAGAGAAGTATGCTCTTGAGCAACTGTTTTTATTGGAAAAACAAGGGAAGGTTGTAATACTCAATACTAAAGATTACAGTACGCCTAAGGGTTACTACTTCGTAGTAGTTGAATTCGAGTGTGAGGGTGAAAATCCTGTAGCATGGTTGGCTCAGGCTACTGAGGATGAGCTAAAAGAAAACGAGGAAGAAGACGAGTTTTAGACTTTTTCTATCTTTTCGAACTCCCAATCAACCAGCTCTATTCTCCAATATCTAGGCATGTAAATTGTTTCTCTTTTCCTTAGTACAGGTGTAAAGTTTCCCTCTTTGATTTCTTTTGAAAACAGGTCTACAATCTTATCTTCAATTACGTCTTTGTATACTTCGAATTCAGATAGTTCCGGGAATGCTATCTTTCTGTCGTCTATGGCTTGAAGCTCGTTACAGCTTGCTTCATATACAGTTTCGTACGGTATTTCGTAACTAATATTGTTCATACCTTCTCTGATTACAGCTTTCTTCTTTGGTAGTCCTTTCTTGTCAAAGATTTCAAATTCTACTTCTCCTAAGTCGGTATCTACCTGTAGGATATACCGTACTTTGAATATAACCCTTACAGAGAGTTTAACGATTCTGTGTTTTGAGCGTTTGATTATATCTTCCAGTTTGATTTCTTCTTTTAAGAAAAAGGAATTCTGTGCTTCGGAATAGCTTAAGAACTCTATTGTGTCGTTTTCCTTGTTGTACACGAGGATTACATCCTCGTCTTTGATGATCTTCCAAAATACATCTTCACCGTACAATTTTTTAAGTTCAGATTCAATGTGTCTTATTTTGTCGAATGTGAGCATCGCTATCAAATATCAAAGAGGTTTTGGTCAATCCCAAAGAGACCAATGGTATTTTTTGAGTAGTTCAAAAGCTTTGTCTACTTTCTCACGGTGTTTTTCAGGCATTGTATAACTCGGACAATCTTCAATAGTTTTGTAATATTCTTCAAGAATCTTGAAACCCAGCTCCATTTCTCTGAGAATCTTTTTCCACTCCTTGTAGTCTTTAAAATCACTGGGATAAGTTGATCCGTAAATTCTATGGTATCTTACAGCTCTACGCAGAATTTTTGGCAGTACTTCATTGAAATTCCAGATGTCTTCTTTGGATACATTGTGTTCTATTCTTTCTAGGTTCATACGGAATTCAAACAACGTTTCTTTTATAGTCCATTTCAGGTATAGGAATTCATCAACAATATCAGACAGAATATTTATTTTACGTGAAGGTAGATGGTATAGATCTTTACAGCTCTTGCAAACGGTAATGAAACCTTCTTCGTGTTTTGGTGAAAAAGCTTCATAGTATACGAAAAACAATTTTTTGCCACAATGTTTACAGGTTCTAACTAAACCCATTTTTCTATTTGCTTAACCACAATGTTATGAGCTTCTTCCAGGGTTATCATAATTTATCTGCTATTTCTTCTAGGACTAATTGTTTTAGAATATCTGATTTAGGCTCGTATTCTTTTTGCAGATAAGCAATACGTTCTTCCAATTTTTTAATAACATTATCTATAGATCTTACATGCTCATCTATAATTTCTACAGGATGTTTACCTTTAATAG
>QNXQ01000102.1 GCA_003978875.1 Aquifex sp.
ATCCCAACGTCAAACGGATACCGTAGGCTGATTTTCGGAGCTGTCAGGTCCCGGAACCGGACATACGATCTCGGGGGCTGGGGGAGGTTCGCCAAGGTCCTTGGTGAGGTTCTTGAGGAGCTCGGTCATAAGGTTCTTTACCCGTCTATATCCGTAGACAGAGAGGAGCCTGAAGGTGAGCACATATCCGGGGACCACCAGGATGAGATAACCGAAAAACTCCCTTCCGTGGACCTTAGCGACCTTTACGATGAAAGCGGGGAGCTCCCGATCTGAAATCTACTACCACGTGTTTCATTTTTTCCTTCTGAATAACTCGACAGAACCCCTTAACCTTTCCATCCTGCTTTCCGACCTTCCAAACCTTCCCGACCGCCCACCCTCAAGAACCTTCCGTTAATAATTTTTTCCTGTCAAATAACTTCTACTTTTTAAATAACTCCAACCTTCCTATCCTTTTTTACCATCTTTTTATGTTCCTCAAAGTATGTATTTATTCTTGTGCCTAATGGAGTGATCCTCCTTTTTGAGGGTGTTGAAGAAGGTGAAACTCTCACGCCCGTGGCTTACAGCATCGCAGGACAGAAGGAAAGGATAATAGTTCTCGGAAACCTCTCCGCGGTTGTTACCAGCGACGTGCTGAAACACCTTTTTAAGCTCGAAAACCCGAGAATATACGTGGCTTCAGTTTCCCACAACGAGAATTCAACGGTAGGTTTCGTAATAGGAGCCGTAGAAGGGCTGGATAGAGAGGTTATTTTCGAGGCACTCTAAATCCGGGACATGCTTCTCCCGAGGGAAACTCCTGCGAGGAACGAACCTGTATCAGGCTCGTATATCCTTTCCACTACGGGTTCGAGTTTTTCGCCTTTAAGTATGAGAGCCAGGTTTCCGTCTGTGATTATAACCTTCCCGGGAACCACCGAAGCTTTTACCTCGGAAGGGCTCTTTCCGGCAAGCTTTGCAAGGAGCTCCTGAGGAGGTATAAGGGCAAGGGCTTCCGGAAAGAGGTCAAATTCAACCAGAAACTTTCCTTTATGGGTTATGGTTGCCTTTATCACATTCTCTTCATCCTTTACTTCTATTTTTTTGCCCGGGACGAGCCCTGCCCTCTTAAAGAACTCTCTTACCGCCTTCTTTGCGAGCTTAGGGTTCTTTACATCCAGTACGGGGTTGCTTCCGAGGTAGAAAGTCTCTGTCTCTAAAGCTGCTACAATCGCTATCCCTATTGCCAGCAAAACTATCCCTGCAATAACCCACTCCATCCTCCTGCACCTCCATAAAAGAGCATACCAAAGGTGCTACCAAATTTTCTATTTCATTAATAATGTGCTAAGTGCTACCAAATTTTCTACCTCCTATAATGGGGCTGTGAACATCCCTGGTTTTTAGGGTATTGTTATTCAATTGCTTAAACTTTAATCCCCATAAAGTTAACAAATTCCTGTTGGCATAATTTCACTAATGTTAACAGATTTTTATGTCGATTTAAACTCAAGGACTTTAGCTTCCAGACCTTTTTGTAAAGTAATGGGGCTTTACAGTTGTTTTATATTATCTTTACAAACGCTTTACGCAGGAGGGTAGAACCTTGAGAAGGACCTTGAAAAACTTTCGATTACCCGATGACGTTCTCAGGGAGCTCCGGGAGATAGCGAATACTCTCGGTATATCAGAAACCGAAGCAGTCTCGAGAGCTATTCACTCTTTCTATCTTTCTCTCAAGGGTGAAGAGCAGGGGACTGTGAGTGGTGCTATCGTCCCGTTTTCGGAATATCAGAAGACACAGGAAAGGCTCTCTCAAGCTCTTTATAGGATTGGAGAGCTGGAAGGAGTTTTGAAGGAAAGAGAGGAGAGGTTAAAGGAGAAAGATGGCCTTATCCGAGAATTAAGGGAGAGGATGAAGCAATTGGAGGCTAAGCCTGTTAAGAAATGGTGGGAGTTCTGGAAGTGAGTTTGTTGCAAAACAGGCATAATTACTTTCTTAAATGAAAGGTAAGAAGTTTGGGATTTTAAAATATCCTACATTTCGTGAGCATTTTAATAAACGCCGTTACGAACACCATGTTGGCTCGGAGAAAGAATATGAAGAAGTCATAATCAATACTTTAGGATAAATTTTGCGTCTAATCCTCTCCTTTTCAAAGGAGAGATACAGACGCACCCCGAAGGGGTTGATTTTCTCAAAAGATCTTTGTAAATTAATTGACGATAGCTGATAACCAAAGCTATCGGGTTCACCCACCTTACGGGTGGTAGGGCTGGACCGGCCCGAACTGAAGCCCGTGGAGAGGGAACATCCCTCTGTGAAGCGGGAAGCTCTCCACTTAAGTGGAGAGAGGAGGTCACGGCGTCTCTTATGTCCCCAATAGCGTCTTCCCAATTACTAAAGAGCAGTTCAGCTTCAAAGGCAACCCTGCAATAGCGGTACGGAGGCATATCCAGGTCATACTCTGTGGTACCTACGTTCCCGCTCTCTATAGCCAGCATCCACCTTTCGGCTTCATTCAGCACGTCGTAGATCTCGTTTTCCTCAAACTTAAACCACTCTTTCCCTTGAGTTTCAATAGGTTTTTTGC
>QNXQ01000015.1 GCA_003978875.1 Aquifex sp.
ACACACGAACCTATAGGTCAAGAATATACTTTGGATACCTACAGGATACCAGATGGATACTTTTTGGATACCTGCCTCTCGGTAAATACCATTTTGAATATGTTTTAAATGTAAATTGGATACCGTATGGATACCGATTGGATACCTTTAGGATACCGAGTGGAATGAGAGGTAGGGAATGAATATATTTTGAGTATATTCAGGATACCAAAGGGATACCTTTAGGATACTTTTTCTGTCCTGTTGGGATTTTCCCTCTGGATGTAGTTACGGACTTTCTCAAGACCTATGCCTTTGACGAAGATAAGTCTGAGGAGAGTTGCCCTTCCTACGCCGAGGGATTTGGCTACCTCCGATAGTCTCTCGTAAGTCTCCCTATCAACCGATAGTGTTGTCCTTCCCGCCTTCTCCATCCTTTTCCCTCCTGCTCGGTATAGACTTCATTATATTCAATTTCTATGTCTTTTGAATAGAAATTATGTGTTTTGAGGGGTATAATAGAAAGGGAGAGATCCCTTTGGAGGGGTGTGAGATGGGAAAGGTAAAAGTTCCCTCTGCGTTCAGGAGAGTTGTTACATCCGAGCAGGGAGCAGTGTTCCACGGCGGATATTTGTGGAAGATAGGAGAGGTGGTTAGCGGAGTTGAGTATCCGAACATACTGGAGGACCTTGTTCGCCTCTATCCTCTTGTTGTAAAGGCGTTTGCACGGGGACAGGAGAAGGTAGCTATATCTTTACCTGCCGAGGCGTATGTTTCCTCTCTTAAGAAAGGAGAAGGTGTAATTCAGGAACTTGAGAGGAAGATAAAGGAGGAGACCGGAGTAAGCGTTGAGGTGTATCCGCAGGGAGTATCTGCTCTTGCTCAAATATTCGCTGAAACGAAGGAGCTCGATGAAGGTGCTCTTACTCTTGTTATAGATGGAGGCTTTAACACGATCAATATAGCTGTGGCGAATGCAAACATGAATATTCCTTTTGTGTTCACCTATTACAACGAGTTTGGTATAAGGGATCTTCTAACGACGTTTGCGGAACTCCTGAGGGAAAGGATCAAAGTGGAAATGACGGCAAACCTTCAGAAGCTCAAGCAGGCGTTCTTGAGAGGAAAGGTGGATGTGGGTTTCAATCAGGTTGAGGTGAACGGAGAGAAAGCTCATGCAATAGATGTGTTTATAGACAAGCTGTGGGCGAGACTACGTGGAGACCTGATAAGAGCAGGGGTGGAGTTTGAGCAGATAGTTGTGGTAGGAGGGTTAGCCTACTACATAGGGGACGTTCTGAAGGAGAAGACAAACAAGCCTGTATTCATCCCCTCACAGGATGCAGAATTTTACACCGCTATGGGAATGCACAGGCTTTCCGGTCTTCCTGCCATAGATTTTGGCTTCGGGGACATAAAGCTCTGCGGCTTCTCCGAAGAAGCAGGTAAAGAGGAGAGTGAGTGATGAGCAAGGTAAAAAAGATAATCTACCTTGACGAGGAAGTGAGCAGGAAGTTAGAGAAGCTGGAGAGGATGCAGTCCCAACTCATCAACGATCTCCTCTCCGTCCTCTTCTCTTGTCTTCCTCCTGAGGAGATAGTTTTTCACAAAATCAGAGACGGCTCGTTCCACAAAATCCCCTTCTATCTGGCGGAGAAAATATCTCCCTCTAAGCGGAAAGCAAAGACGAGGAAGTAGAAGTAAAGGAAAGCCCCGCAAAGGAAACCGACAAAAACAGAATGAAAACGGAAATAGAAGGTATGTGGTGAGGTAGGGAATTTTCTTTCCCTACTCCTGACGAACTTCCAAGCCTTGAGTATCAACCACTTGACGGATAACAAACCTTTTGAGAGAAAGGGACTTGACAAAATGAGTTAAAGGCAGTATAGAGAAAAGAAGGAGACCACTGGGAGTGTGGGAGTATGAGGGAAGCGAGGATGCCTTTGAAGGAAAGACTAATAAGAGCGCTTCCGTTAGTGGTGCTGTTTTTAAGCTTTTCTCTTTTTATCATGTCTCTGGAGTTCGGAGACATGGTGCTCTATTTTGGTTTTGTCTCTTTGTTCGCCGCACTTTTTCTGGCTCTTGCGGTCGGTATGAGGGATTTCCGCATACCTTCCCCTGAAGATATAGAAAAGATCAGGGAGCTACAGAGGAAAATAGAAGAAGAACAAAGGAAAGAGGACGAGAAACTCATGGAGCTCGTGGCAGGCATCGATGATCCAGAACTCAGGAAGGAGCTCATGAAGAGAATACTGAAAAAGAAGCAGGAGGAAGCCTACAGGAGAGGATACATGGACGGAGAAAGCGATGGCTTCACCACAGGTTATGTCGCAGGGGGTGATTAATGAGGAAGGTGATTCCGGGATTTATCTTCCTTCTTGCGGGAACAACACTCGCTCTTACCCCCGAAGAACTGGATAGAGCCTGTATCAAAGATCTTGACCCGGCGGCTTGCGAAACTCTTTACAGAATTTATATGACCGTTGAGGATCTTGAAAAACAGCGGAAGAAGATCGACACAAGATACCTTTATAAAAGAAAAGAGTTCTACCGCATCACCGGATGTATAGCTGGGAATGCTA
>QNXQ01000027.1 GCA_003978875.1 Aquifex sp.
CCCCCCCCCCCGACATTTTGACGTTAACCAGCCTCCCTGCTCATCTGACCTCACCCAGCCGCTCTCCACTCTTGATGTCACACAGCCGCCCTCCACATCTGACGTTATAAAGCCGTCGTCCATACCTAAGCTTGTAAATATATGGAATGGACTTCCCTCGAATTTTGTCAACTCAGCCACTGTTGAAAATTTTAAAAATCGCACTGATCGTTTCAAAATATTCCGTACCTTCGTTATTATTATTATTATTATTATTATTTTAGCTAAAGGGCGACTGTTCGTCGAACTCTCCGATTAAACGATGGTTTTCGACTAAAAGTAACTCTGTTACACGACACAGACAGCCCCGAGTTAACTTTCACCACTACTACTCTCGACTTCTGACGGGCTGTGGACAGCCAAGGGCCCTGACAATTAGTGACCATATTCGGGATTTAAGGCACCATGGGTCACTGCTGCAGGGGGGAATTAGCGTAAGGCGTCCCGGAAGGGGAACTACACTACCACAGTGGATTGAACGGAGCTGGGGCGTGATTGTTGGTGCCTGACTAGAAAACACCATCCAATGCTACCGCACCATCGGCTTCCACACTGTGTCTAGACCAACGCTACTTTATATTATGCTTAAACGCACAGATAGCCCCGAGTTGACGATCACTACTACTACTCTCGACCTGTGACGGGCTGGGGATTATCGATGGTCCTGACAGTTAGTGACCACCTTCAGGATTCAACGTAGCAAGGGTAACTACTGCAGGGGATAACTAGTGCCGCACAACCCCTAGGCATCCACACTGTGCTTACACCTACACTGTACATGCACCACATTACTAACAGAACAAACATTCATACCATTCCCCCCACAAGAAAAACGTAGACGTATATTATATCTTATTTCTCACTTTCCTCATATATTACATGTTAGTTTTTCAGTGCTACATGGTATCGCTTGTTTTTCGGCCAGCTTCGGCTGGGGGGAGGGGTGGGTGGGTAGGAGCCTTTTACTGCACTATCATTTCCCTCTTAAAAGAAGTTTGAATAAAGTGCAAAAAGACAGCCTAGCAAGGACTTAAAGGTTTGTTGCTGTCTGAAACACCTTTGTAATCCTTTGTATACGTCATGCAGCCACCCTCCACAGACGTCACACAGCGACCCTCCACAGACGTCGCACAGCCACTCTCCGCAGATGTCACACAGCCACACTCCCAACCCTCCTACCTCGACGGTAGGTGTAATCGGGAAAGAGTGCATATGCATAAGATAGCCAGGGACATCGAAATAATCATGTCTAAGGATAATGAGGTAGAAATGCTGAACACAGGAAATAAGACGGTTTACTCGATAACTGAACTTTTCCAGCAACGAATAAGTGAATTGGAACAGTAGAACGGAAGCAAGGCAGACAGCACTAGGTGGCTGGAAACTCCCCAACCCCCTCCAAATGTCTCCTCTTAGGGCATACTAATCTAAAGCGAGTTCTTCGCTCTACACTGTTCAATATGGACCGTTACACGTGCAAATATGTACTTGGGTGAGTGAAAAACTTAAGTGGATCTCCTCGTAGTATGTAATTTATTCTGGGTTGTACGACAATCTTGACGAGATGTCTCCTGAAGCAGTTCTTCATTAGCTAGGTTCTCTAATTATTAAAGTTAAGGAGAAAAGCAGTGACATGATTATATATGTGTGTTAGATTGTGCCAGTGCTAATATATCAAGAAGTTCAAGCCAAAATAGGAGATTACAGTGAGCATTTAGTTAAGTAGGGAGAAACAAATGGCGTAACAATAGTAAAAACATCTCCAGTGTTCACACTCGGCGCTGGGGAAGTGCCTCTTACACCAAATAGACTTGGCGTGATTAAGCTACTGAACATTACTGAAAAGCAGTACTAAGGATTTTATCTTTGCACTAGCTGGAACAGAAATAAGAAAGACTCAAACACCTTCTTTAACGCCAAATTGAAGAGAGATAATCAATCTACACAAAGAGAGGAAAGGCAATATCAACCCGAAGGCAATCCAAAGGGTTCCCTCACTGCACCTTCCCAGGCAGCCTCCTCATGCCCTCTCAATGCACCTGCCCACAGAACTCCCCCACGACCCCCTACCATGCCTGCCCAGCCAGCCTCCTCCCACCCCACCACTACACCTCCTTGGGGCTCCTTCACCACTCATCCACAAGGAGGAGCTCCTCCGCGCTCCCTTAAGGGAGCGTCGCCTACTTTACTCTTGTTGAGAACATCAGAATTCAATCCATTGCTTTGGTTTATTTATGCAACAATCCTTTTGTAATGAAGTATCATTCCTGTACTGCCTGATTAAAAACACGTAAATCCCTTTGATAATAACGCAAAAGTACGCAAAATTAAAACATAATTTTACTTGAGGATACCACTGAGCCGTTCTTTGAGAAGGGTTTGCTCTTTGTCTCTTTTGAAGGAGTAACTATTGTAAAACATTTCTTATGGATTCTTTTTTACTTACCAGTCTGCATTTCTCCGTATAGCATTTTATTTGCAGGTATTCTATAAAAAAAAAACTGTGAATTTGAGGGGAAAGG
>QNXQ01000201.1 GCA_003978875.1 Aquifex sp.
ACCTCCAGTCAGATGTTTTACTACCATTACCATTTGGAGGATGTCATCTTCAAAACATGAATATGTAAAAACTGTATTCAATGAAGTTTCATGTGTGCAAATAATAATTTGATTATCTTTAACCATTTGTTTATCATTTACCTTGGAAATGTGGGAGGTTTATTTGGGTCACCCTGTATGTATGGTGTGTAAAAGGAGATGTTTTTCTTCTGCAGATATGGACAGTCACCACTACTTTCAGTCTCTATCAGGATCTTCATCAGACACTTCTGCAATAAACAGTCCCCTTCCTGTACTTACCACTCTCTATGCATCTCAGCAACACACTGTACTTCCTTCTGTCTACACAGCAACACCTTCCTCTTCACTGCAGCCTATTCCTACAATTTCTCCTGCCACTTCTAGTGATCCTACAAGCTATGCATTTCCACAACATGCTGTCTCTTCAGTTGCCATACATTCACACCCTGCTTATCCCATCAGTATTGCTAGTGGTGGCCCCATTCCTTCCCCTTCATTGCTGTCTTTTGGTTCTCCCTCAGTTTCCGTAAGGTCTTTGCCTCATTCTTCAACAGCAACACTTTCCTCTTCATTGCAGCCAATACCCACAGTTTCTCCAACCACTGCTAGGCCTAGAAACTCAGCGTTTCCCAAACATGCTGCCTCTTCATTTCCTATACCGTCACAGTCTGCTAGTGGTGGCCACATCTCTTCTCCTGCATTGCCTGTAACTTCTCCTTCACTTCCCATAGTGTCTTTTCATCATCCTTCACCTAGTCCTCCATTTACTTTACCTTCAACCACTCCATCCCCTACCATCACTCCTGATGATTCTGAGAGAAATGTTCCCCGACCTTTGAAGAGGAGATTGGCAGCTGAGTGTGATTCCCTGCGGGAGAGACAACTAGAGGAGCACAACATCAAACTACAGTATTGGAAGGTCCAGTTGAAGATGCAGGAGGAAGAGAGAGCTTTCCAACAAAAACTACGACCCTTACAGCTGAAAGAAGCAGAGGCACGTACAATTTTTTTTGAAACACTTCAACACAGGATTGAAGAATCATGTGATGCATTAGACAAATTTTTATAAAGTGGTATCAAAGCATATGAAAGTATGGCCAATACATATCAGTAATTTTGTTTCACATGTAACAATGTAGCACTACTGTATAATCTAATCTAATCCTTAGAACTCCCTCAATGTGATATCCACAGCAGAAAACTCTCCATTTGCATCTATCCATACACTTGTGGCACCAGCAGGATGGATTGTGAGAAAGATTTTATGGAAGTTTTGGCATGTAAGTAAGGTAGTGGTGGAAGTAGTCAAATGCAGCACCCTCAGATGGTTTGACTATTTTGATAAAAAAAATGGTTGAGAATGATGTGACTGAAAAAGTGTATGCTGGTAAGGTACATGCTGTGAGTGCAACAGGATGATCCCCAGTGAAATGGGTGTAGAGGGTAAAGAGTACCTGAGGGTGAGAGGGGATAGGAGTGGTGTACAACATCCAATTAATTGATTAATTGAAATCAGTTAATTACATGTTGTGCACCACTCCTATCCTCGTAATTGATTTATCAATCAATTAACTGCATGGTGTACACCACTCTTATTCCCTCTCACCTTCAGGTACTCTCTAACTGTTGCACTCACAGCATGTAGCTTACTAGCATACACTTTTTCAGTCAAACCATGCTGAATCATTCTTTCTCAAAATAGTTAAACCATGAGGTTGCTGCATTTGACTACTTCCACCACTACCTTAGATACTAAACCTTCCATAGAATCTGTTCTCACAATCCATCCTGCTGGTGCTACAAAGACTTCTCAGGTAACGTTTTAACTGCTTGGGTTCTGGACCTCTGGCTGTCATTCCGTGTATCACTTCCATGTTAATGTTGGTACTACTATGTTATCACAGTGCCTTCTTCAACTTCAGACATGCTGACCTCTCATCATTGATCCCACAGATTCCACTACTTTTGTCCTTTGTAAGGCTCTCTCTTGCATCCATATCTTCATGTTTATACAGGCCTGAATTAGGATACTTAAATTCATTCACTTCTTCCACTATATTTCCATTTGACATCTATCTTTTCCCTCTGAAAAACCATCACCTTTAGCTTGCTTTCAGCTTAAGAATTTAAAGGAAATGCAATTTATGTGCATATATATATATATATATATATATATACAGTATAACTATTAGTGGTTAAGGTAAATAAAATGGGGACAAAAAATTTAGCTAAATTATAGTTAAAAGTATTGATAGCAGATAATATGGGTCTGATAGGACAACCAGTTTTGTGTACCTTCGGCAAACCATAAAGAATACCTGGAGCTGAACCTGAAGCAAAAAGCCACTCATCGAAATTTTCTGGAAGCTTATTTTTTACTGATCTCAATAATCTGTTTAACTTATCCTCCAACCTAACCACATGTTTCAACCAGTCACCCTTAATAAATTTTAATTTAGTTTTGTATTTCAAAATTTCCTCAGTCTTTTCAATATAATCAGTTTTATTTAATATAACTA
>QNXQ01000074.1 GCA_003978875.1 Aquifex sp.
TCCCTCAACCTTCCACAAAGAACTACGAAGAGACCATCAAAGCGCTCCTTAGGTATGTAGGAATGAAGATAAGCTTTGATAACTTCCTCGTTCTTGAAGGGGGAAAGCCGGTTATGAAAAGCCTTGTCTTCAACGTTATAAACTCTATAGCGATAACAGGAGGAAGGAAAAAGTATGTGGAGATTGAGTTCAACGATAAGTTTGTCGCAGTTCTGAGACTTTCCACCTGGTTTTCCCGTATAAATGTTCTCAGCCTGATAAATCTTAAATCAAGACCTGTCGCCCAGAGGCTGTATCTTCTTCTTAAGAGTTTCTCCTATACCAAAAAGGCGGACTTTCTGCCGGATCAGCTTGTTGAGAGTCTCGGCATAGTTAACTCTGCTGTCAGGAAAAGACCTTCCTACCTGTATTCTTCCTATATAGTTCCCGCGCTGAAGGACATAAACAATAAGACCGAGATAAAGGCGGTGTGTAAACCGGAGTACGGTAAAGGCAGGACGGGCAAAAAGACCATAAAGCGTTTTCATTTTGAGATAAGGGATGACAGCGTTCAGAGGAAGCTTGAGGAAATAATAAGCGCCTATCAAAGGGCTGAGAGGCTTGGTCTTATACCTCCTCCTCACTTCCTTAACTACCCGACCCTTATGTATCTCATGCTTACGGACGAAGATGACCACTATATCAGGGAGCTCCTCAATCGTGCGCAGGATAACTCTATAAATAACCCTGTAGGCTTTATCTTGAAGAACATAAGGAAAGAGGGAAGAGCGAGTAAGTACAGGGACTTCCTGAACATGGAAAATCTGCCCCCCGCGGTGATGCAGGTGGTTGAAGATCTCAGTATAAGGGAGCTTCATCTGATCAAAGATTGGAAGGATCACCTTGGAAAAGATACCATGGGCAAGAAGTTTCTCAGGTACTTTGAAAAGCTGAAGGAAAAGAGAGTCGTAGATGAGATCCTTGAAGATGACAGGGTCATACTCAGATTCCGTACTGCATACGGAGACGGGCACTCTGCCTACGAGAGTTTAAAGGAAGAGCTTGCCCCCTTCACACTTAACTGATTTGTTTTATCTTAAACTCACGCTCCAAGACTCCTTCCGTAAGGGAGCTGTGCGGAGTGTCGCCCCAAAGGGCGTTAAAATATCAAAAGCATCTCCGTTAGCTCCCTGTATGGTCAGATAGGGGGCAGGAGTAGGGGCGGAGTGAACCCGCCTGTGGTGGTAAGAGACGCTTCAGGTGTCCAGACCCATCACGAAGTCCCTTCCGTAAGGGAGGGGTAGTTCACTCGGATTCTTTTGCTGTTGGGTGGATCGTGGTTAGTATATACCTATACTAACCAAAACCTACAAAGGTCCTTACACAAAGGTCGATCTTTCAATGTGGGTAAAAACAAAATAGTTAACCAAACTAAGTTTCATAACTAAACTTAGCAAGCTAACTAAAATTAATTAGCTTTGTTCCGCTATAATTAGGGTAGGGAGGTGTCAGGATGAAAACCGTTGTTGTTGCAAACCAGAAGGGCGGAGTCGGAAAGAGCACTGTTGCCTGCAACCTTGCAGTAGCCTTTGCTCTGGAGGGAAAAAAGGTTCTACTTGTCGACGCAGACACTCAGGAAAGTTCGCTGGGATTTAGAGCTGTAAGAGAGAAAGATGATATTCAGGCGATCTCCATAACCAAACCCACAATACATAAGGATGTGCCCAGGTTTTCGGACTACGATGTCATAATCGTAGACGCCGGAGGAAGGGACAGCTCCGTTTTCAGGAGTGCCATCATGGCAGCATCCTACGGAATACTCATCATCCCTACCCTCCCCAGTGTCTACGACGTCTGGGCAACGGAAGATACCCTTAAGGTCCTTACCGATGCGCGCGCCTTTGCTGAAATACCTGCCTATATTCTCGTCAATCAGGTGATTAGAGCTAACATAGTCAAGGAAGCGGAGGAAAGTCTCGAGGAACTCGCCCAGCAGTATGATGTGGAGATTCTGGATACGAAGTTGTTTTCGAGGGTGGCTTTTAGAAACTCGGTTAAGGAAGGTAAGGGAGTTTTAGAGATGGGAGACCCGAAGGCAAAGGCTGAGATGGAAGCTCTCTTTGAGGAAGTTAAAGGAAAGTTATTAAGCTTAGTAAGCTAAGTAAACTTAGTTAAGAAAAGGAGGTTTAGCTATGCCTATACCGAGGAAACCTGTGAGGGATGTAGATGAATTCATTAAAACTGCGAAGGTAGAAGAAAGGGAAGTAAGCAAAGAAGCCCAGGAACCTCAGGCTCGGAAAGTTAAAAAGTTCCTTATAGAACTTCCTTACGACCTCTGGATGGAACTGAAGATGAGAGCTGTTAAGGAGGGAAAATCCCTCAAGGATCTCATTTTAGATATTCTAAAGGAGAACGCTTAGTAAGCTTACTAAGCTAAGTTTACTAAGTAAGCTTAGTTATGTGTGGGTATATATCCATACTAACTTCTACAAATCTCTTTAGAATAAATTTTGCGTCTAATCCTCTCCTTTTCAAAGGAGAGATAC
>QNXQ01000101.1 GCA_003978875.1 Aquifex sp.
AATTTCTGTATGCCTCCTGACAAGAACTACAGTTTTTTAAAAAGAAATGAATTAATGAGTTCCGAAGAAATTGAAGGGATAGTTAGAACCTTTGCGAAACTCGGTGTTAGGAAGATAAGGCTTACGGGAGGAGAACCACTTTTAAGAAAAGACTTAGAAGAAATCATTGAAAGAGTTGTGAAGATAGAAGGTATTGAAGATGTGGCACTTACAACAAACGGAGTATTCCTTAGGCAGAGATTAAGGGAGCTTAAAGAAGCAGGACTTAAGAGGATTACTGTAAGTATCCATTCTCTGAATCCAGAAAAAAACAGGTTAATCGTAAACAGGGATGTAAATCTTTATGAAGTCCTTGAAGCCATTGAAGAAGCAAGAGACTTGGGTCTTAAAGTAAAAGTTAACAGCGTCATAATAAGAGGGTATAACGATGACGAAATAATCAAACTTGCCGACTACTTTAAGAGAAAAAAAATAACATTAAGATTTATTGAATACATGGATGTTGGAACGATTAACGATTGGAGCTATAAGAAAGTGGTAAGCGCTGATGAAATCTTGTATAGGCTTTCTAAAAGATTCCGCTTTTATCAACTTCCCAAAAAGCCAGAAGATACCGCTCTGAGGTTCAGATACGAAGACGATAATGTAGAATTCGGAATTATTGCGTCGGTTACAAAACCCTTCTGTAAGGGTTGCGATAGAATTCGCTTATCCGCGGATGGGAAAATCTTCACATGTTTATTTTCAGATAAAGGGTACAAACTACCTAAAGAAGGAAATTTAGAAGAATTTATAAAGGGAATTTGGGAAAATAGAGAAGATAGATACTCGGAACTTAGAAATAAAATCTACAGAAAAAGAAAGGTAGAAATGTTTAAGGTAGGAGGTTAAGATTTCTTCAAGCCGTAAAGTATCAATTTTTTAACGGTTTCAGGGTCTCTAATTATTTTTCCTTTTTTTCCTTTTAAAAACCACTGGAAAGCCTTAGCTTGCATAAATCCTATTAAAGAGAAAGCGGCTTCGTCCACGTCTATATCATCTCTAAATTCATCCTTTTTTATGCCTTCTCTTATTACTTCCTTAAGTATACTTCCGTATTCCTCCAAAAATTCATGAATCTTTCTTTTTAAACTCCTTTTATCACTTCGTGAAAACTCGAAGCATATTATAGGTATTATTCCCCTTGTTTTTTCAAGCAGTTCCATATGACCTTCCAGGATTTTCTCCATTTTCTCTGTGGGAGTTTTCCCAAGAGCTACCGCTTCTTTTGTACGAAGTATACATTCATTTGTATATCTACGGATAATTTCCTCTGCTATTTCATTCATAGAAGAAAAATGCTTAAATATAGCAGCATCACTGATACCTATTTTCTGAGCTAAATTTTTAGCGGTGAACTTCCTTAAACCCTCATGGGCTATTATTTCCGCTCCAACTTTCAAAATCTTTTCCCTTGTTTTTACCATACTTCTTAATAATATTAAATAAATTTAAAATAAAATTAAATACTTACTAACTATCCAAAAAGAAAAAAATAAAAGAAAGGAAAAAGTTTAGCATCTACTACCCGGAGCACCTTCACAATCCTTACAAAGCTCAATAGGATGAACCTTTAAGAATAATTCAAGTCCTTTCTCCTCAAAAGAAGGAGCTACATTTCCACTTCTTACTTTCCATAGGAAGTATTTTTCAAAAGCAGATTTAAACCAATGTGCCCACTTTCCTTTTTTGGCTATGATTCTTTGTCTGGGAGGAATTACCGGGTCAGCAAAGAAGAATCCGGCATCTTCACCGAAATCCGCTATGCATATAGCGGAGAGTCTCGGAGCGTATCTATCAGGGTTATTTCTAATGTCATTTACTATGTTATGAGCTACTGCCAAAGCCATTTGTTCTATCATCATTCCAGTTTTAGGTCCACCGGTGGGTATAGGAGTTTTTTCAATCGGAGGTATAGCTGTCACTACTCCTACACCGAATATATTCTTATAAGTTGGGTTTTGGAAACATCTGTTTACTATAACCATTTTGTTTACAGGATTTGCCACTTTATCTCCTGCGGAAGCTACAACTTCGGGACCTTGGAACCTGGGCATGAACATCGTGAAAGAAGCGGGAACTTCATGGGTATTTCCATTTAAGTCTTCATAAATCACTTTGTCAGGTTCTATAGCTTTTACTGCAACGTTTGCAATCCAGTTTATATTTCTTTCCGCGAAAAGGTCTTCTACGAATCTTCTAGGTCCTATACCACCTACACCAAAGTGACCCAAGAAAGGTTCAGAGGTTATAAAGGTTATCGGAACTTTATATCTTATACCTCTCTTTTTGAGTTCGTAATGGAGCATTAAAGCGAACTCGTAAGCAGGACCAAAACAGCTTACTCCAGGTATAGCACCTATTACAACGGGACCGGGATTTTCATAAAGTTTTTGAAGTTTCTTTTGAGTTTCAAGAGAGTGTTCTGCAGTACATATAGATGTGGAATTCTCTTCTTGCCCTTCCGCAC
>QNXQ01000179.1 GCA_003978875.1 Aquifex sp.
TTGAGCATCGGTTAGTTTAGGTTTCCTACCTCTCTTAGGTTGTTCCAGCCCCTGTGTTATAATAAATTTGTCAAAAATTTGGCTTAATCTCTCTATTAGTTCTTTTGCTCCATACTTCCCTTATTTTACTTTTTCTCACCCAGCGTATAATATTTTCTTATGCTTACGAAGGAAGAGAAAAAAGTAGTTGCGGGAATAACTTTTGTTGTAGTAGCGAGATTTTTGGGACTTTTTCTTCTGCTTCCCGTTCTGGCTCCATACGTTAAAAAGATGCAAGGGAGTACTCCTCTTCTTACCGGGCTTGCAGTAGGAATATACGGTCTTACACAGGCTCTTCTTCAAATCCCTTTCGGATATTTATCGGATAGGTATTCAAGAAAAGGTGTAATCACATTCGGGCTTTTGATATACGCTTTGGGAAGCTTTTTAGGGGGAATAGCTCAGAATATATGGGCTATGATATTTGCTCGCTTCCTGCAGGGAGCGGGTGCTATATCATCGGCAGCTATTGCCCTTTCCGCGGACTTAATAAGGGAGGAAGTAAGAACTGTAGCATTTGCCCATATAGGAGCTGCTATAGGTATGACTTTTGCGTTCAGCATAATTGCAGCTCCATTCCTAGCAGGTACGTTTGGAGTACCTTTTATTTTCTTCATTACCGGAACGCTTTCACTTTTAGCTCTGCTTTATCTATGGTTTTTCATTCATGAGCCTAAAAAACATGAGAAAGAAATAGAACCATTTTTGAAACTTCTTCCCGAAATTTTGAAGGATAAAAATCAGGTGGCTGTAGACTTATCAATAGGAATTCTTCACCTGTTCCTAGTTTCCATATTTACCGTGATTCCAATAGAGTTAATTGAAAGGTTCAATCTGCCTAAGCCTGAACACTGGAAAATTTACCTTCCGGTAATACTGATATCACTCGCAATAATGGTTCCTGCAATAATAATGGCTGAGAAAAGAGGAAAAATAAAGCAGGTTTTCCTTTCGGGAATAACATTAATCTTTTTAGGATTTTTAAGCCATTTAGTCCTTCAAAACTTTTGGGGAGCTGTGATATTGCTCCTTTTCTTCTTTATAGGTTTCCACCTTCTTGAACCTATACTTCCGTCTATGCTTACAAAATTCGCAGGAGAAGAAAAAAGAGGAATCGCGGTAGGTGTTTATAACACTGTACAGTTCGTAGGTGCCTTTATCGGAGGAATTATTGGAGGAATATTCCTAAAGGTCGGAGCTTCTTACATGCTTATAACGAATTTGGTACTTTCTATTTTGTGGCTTCTCTTTATTGCCGTATGGATAAAGGGAGTGGAAATAAAGAAAAAACAACATCAACCATAGAGAGATATTCTCGTTTCTTTCTTTTCCATGTATCCTTTTCTAAGTTTATATCCCTCCTCCGGATACAATCCGTAAAACAGGTTCTGGACGTGGTTTCCTTCCACGAAGAAACACCATCTTTCTATAGCACTTCCTATGAGGATTGAAGCATAGATAATCCATAAAAGGAATGTATTAATTGTTCCGGTTATGTAAATGTATAAGAGCAGGAACAACGGGATAACAAAAGTGAAAAGGTATGCCAAGGGTATAAAAGTTGGAAGCATTTGCTTTCCTTTGGCGTAATAAAATTCCGTTGTACAGTAGTTGTCTGTGGTAGAACCCTTGTCGATTACCCTTATAGGTCTGTTATGGGGAAGATTTAGAGCCTCGTTGAGAGTAGGTCTTTTTATGTAGAACTGCCTTATGTTGAATGCTATTCTGAAACCTAACCCTAATCCTACAAATAGGAAAGTCAGGAATAGAAAAGTACCGGTATAAGGAAGATTATAGGAATAGGAAATTATCGTAAAAGCTGAAGAACCGAGCATTAAATACATCAACAGATAGTAAATAACTGTGATTCCTGTATTCCATTCAAGGACAAACCTGTTGGAGGCGTAAATCATAGCGGTCGAGTATCCGCTAAGTATTCCCAGAATCCACGTGATAATACCGAACGTGTGTTCAAGAAATGGAGAAATTTCGAAATATTTAAGAACTAAATATATAAGTAATGTAAATCCGTAAGCTCCGCTGAAAACTGCCTCCCTCGAAAGCCAGGAGGTGTTAAATCTCTTGATGGCTTTCCAAGCTCTGAGTTTATGTCCTAAGTGAAAGGATGCACCTACAGCTCCTATACCTATAAGTATTAAGCTGATTATCCCGGAAAGTATAACTACATCTTTCGGAAGTCCTTGACCTTTTCCGAAAATGGTAAGGAATTCGATAAAGTAGGTAAAAATGAATAAACCTATAGAAGTTCCTGCGGTTAGGAAGAAAAATATAAGGGAAATCGGTGGATGCATATTTCAACCTCCCTTTTTATGGTAATTGTTCAAATGTAGACTCTACAGACTCTTGTTCTTCTTGGGCAACGGTTTTTGTAGCAGTGTGATGTCTTCTCAGCACTTCAAGGAATAGTGGATTATCCGGTTTTAAAATGTGCTTTTCAAACTCTTC
>QNXQ01000145.1 GCA_003978875.1 Aquifex sp.
ACCAAAGGGCCACAAAAAGGAGAAAACAAACAAAGCAAGCGGGAGCAACATCGCGCAGCATGCAGCCAAGACAACGACTAGCGAGCGACTGAGGCCCAGTGTTGCCACCTAAAATTTTTGTAAATCTGTGGATGGATGTCCAAAAAATCTGTAGAAATCTGTAGATATCCCCAAAGTATTTCCATTATGCCTACATATCCTCATAAAGATTTTTTTCATTTGAAATTATGTATTATTTAATGCTGGTAATACTTTTGAAGGATATTACCACTGATTTTATTATCATGCATTAATAGATTCTAGATTATAAATAGAATGCATGTACAGTACTGTATTATTTAATATACCTCTATCTATCTATCTATATACCAGGCTGACATCCCCTTAAAAGGGGATACCTCAGGGTATAATATTTGTAAAGAACCTCTGCAAAAAACATGTATCATTATTGTATAGGTGTCGGCTAAATATTTTCAGTGAAAATGTAGGTTATCAAAAGTAAACCAACTAACATTACTGAGACTGGCTTTACTGTATGAAGTAGTAGCAGTATTTACATCAAAGAGCAAGGAATTTTTTAAAAAGTTCCACATGTACCCAATTTCAAAGCTTCCCACTACAGTATTCATAAATAGTAAATGCAGAGTAAATACAGCACAAAATTAAAAGTTGCAGATTACAGTACAGTGTAATAAAGCATAACATGTTACATGAATAGGAGTATGTAAGAACAGTAAGATTATGTAAAACATTCTAAGGTCCCCAAAGATTATCATACTGCTCTCTACCACCACCAAAGAAAAACAGCAGAATACAGTACAGTGTAATAAGGCATAACATGTTACATGAATAGGAGTATGTAAGAACAGTAAGATTATGTAAAACAAAATTTTAAGTCCCACATCATCCATATGGACATATTCTAAGCTCCCCAAAGATAATCATGCTGCTCTCTACCACCACCAAAGAAAAGCAGCAGAAATGGGTAAATAACATAAATGAAAAGGGTAGGACTAGACCTTTACAGTAGAGGAGTTACTGTACTGTATATAAATAGATTACAGCCACCATGCTAAAGTTAAATAAAATAGTAAAAACATGCAAACAT
Organism: Aquifex sp.; assembly: GCA_003978875.1. Taxonomy (GTDB): domain Bacteria; phylum Aquificota; class Aquificia; order Aquificales; family Aquificaceae; genus Aquifex. Next base: position 1,109 of record QNXQ01000145.1, read on the forward strand.
TCTGCAAACAATCCTTTTAAGCAGCTACTGTATGATAAAATGAGGTATAGTGTAGTACCAGTACTGTACTGTACTTCACATTATTCTTAACAATGCTAACACTTAATATATATGCAGTTCTCATTGAAGTAAAGTATATACTGTACAATGTACTGTACTGTAGGCCTACACATGAAACACATATTTCATCTGGTACTACACTACCTCACTGCTTCAACATTAATTTCCAGTTATTATGCTTCCCAATCAAAGACCTTGTAACCTGGAAGTCACAGCTAGATGCCTCTCTGAACAGCTGCTTAGTTTGGAGCAAACCTATCAAAGACTCTGTTGATAGTCTGTTTTGTGTTTTTGTCTTCATTCTGTTGATGGCAGAGAACACCCTCTCTACTGTGACACTAGAATGAGGTAAACAGAGGAGGGTAATCATGAATTGTGAGAGATTTGGGAACATGGGGGTGTTGTCCATTAGTTGTGTTTTGCCTACTTTGCTCCAAAACTCCTCAGGTTTCATGGTGGCATTGACATTAACCATAGTCCCAAGAGAATTACTTAGAAGCCTCCATTCAGTGTATATTGCTTTAATGTCAGTAGCAATGTGGCTATGGATCTGCAACAAGTTAATCAGTGATGGGATTTCCTTAGCAAATACCACCTTTGGATTTAAAGCTTTCAAAGATTCTAGGTGTTCAGATTCAAAAGAAAATCTCTTATATATCTGAAGCAGCTTCAATTAAGAAATCCAGGCAACTTTTCCGAAAACTATTTACATCTTGCCTATCATACTGGCGTGACCTTAGTTCAGTGCCTACTTTGACACCCAGATACATCTCTTCAAGGGGCTTGAAATTACCTGGATCCCTGAATTTTATCTGCTTCAGTGGTGTCTTGGAAAGATAGCTTTCTCTCATATAGCAGTCTAATACTGTCCTTAAAGCACATGACACTGAATGATAGAGGACATGAACTTGGGTACTCTCTGACTGCATCAGCTTATTTATATTGTTGAATATTGGCAAAACAAAATCAAGGAATAGGTAGTAGAGTCTTGTGAAGGGGTTAGACAGCCTTTGTAAGATGGTTTCTGTGGCAATAAATCTATCAACCATTACTGCATTTATGAAATACAGTTTAAGTGCCTCATATTGTTCTAACAGCCGACTGACTACCATGTGCAATGAAAGCCATCTAGTTTGGCAAGGATGCAGTATTTTGTGGGGCTTGACATTTGTGAACACTTGAAACTCTTCTAATTCACCTATCCTCTTGGGACTACAATTAAAATAACTGTAAATGTCTCTAGCTAGATCTTCAACTGATCTAGGAAGTTTTAGACAGGCATTAGAGGCGCAGAGAGCAAATGAATGGCATATGCATTTCATTATAAATAAATGTGGGACATCAGCCTTTAATAAGGCTGATAAAGAATTATGTGCCCCTAACATGGAGTTGGCCCCGTCTGCAGTAAAGCCAATTAGATGTTCTTTATAGGATATGTTATTTTCAGTGAAAAATTTAACTACACTATTATAAAGTGTTTGAGCTGTGGCATCTTTCAAGGGTATGAGAGTTAGAAAAAAGTCTCTAACTGAATCATTATCAATGACTCTTGCAACCATGCATAGGTGTTTAACACAACCTTTGTCAGTTGATTCATCCACAATTAATGAAAATTTATGTTCTCTCAAAAGTCCAAGAAGTTGCTCATGAGATTCTTTTCCAGTTACATTAGTCAACATTCCAGTAACTTTGGTTCGGCCACATTTAATTTTTTCAGCTATCTTAGAGTCCTTGCATACAGTCTTCATTAACTTGGGGAGATGGTCCGCAATTGACATAGGTAAATCATGTTCTGCTATAAAACCTGCTAATCTCAGTTCACCTTCTTTGACATCATTATCAGTTTTGGACACCATCAAGCTTGATAGTGAACTCAGACCTTTTACTGCCTTTGAGTTACCTATGTGTTTTTTGTTTCCACTGTGTCGCTTCAGATCTGTTTTTCCTGCTGTCAGTTTAAGGTGCACATCACAAGCACTACAGTAAGCATATCCATCTCCCTTT